>JAFGIT010000006.1 GCA_016929465.1 Candidatus Coatesiibacteriota bacterium
ACCTGAGCACGTCCGAGAATATCTTGAGCTTTCGCATGGCCTGGCCGCATTAGTTACGATTCAAATCAGATTGCGGCCCTAATCTATAGCCCCGGGGGGGAAGGGTCAACAGCCAGAATTCCTCGAATAAAGCGGAGATGTTGACGTTGCCTGATAGATGAAAGAGAATACCACAACGAGATGATAGAATAATCGATGCTGCGGAGAATCTATCGCGGCAACCGAGACTGATGAGGAAACGCATTATGCTGGAACGGCTCGAACTCGAGAACTTCACCGCCTTCGATAAGTTGGACATGAGTTTTTCCCCTGGCATCAACCTATTCATAGGAGAAAATGGAACGGGCAAAACTCATATTCTGAAGATCCTTTATGCTGTATTGGCTGCACTGTCCGGGCAAAAACCGACTGACCAGGAAGTGGCCATCTCAGACAAAGTCAATGCCGTATTCATGCCCTGGGAAGGGAATTTGGGCCGTCTGGCGAAGCGCAAACCCGGCACGACCAACACGGCGATTCATATAACAAAAGACTCCAAGCGCGTGAACATGAGCTTCCATAATCGTACGAAGAGAAAACTCGAATGCAGCGTGCATTGGGATATGCCTGTTAAGGACTCATCGATTTATATACCGGTCAAGGAGATGCTCGCCAACGCGCCAGGCTTCCACTCACTATATAAGGAACACATGATCCATTTTGCTGAGGTGTATGCTGACATTGTCCGCAAAGCATTTATCCCGCCAAAAAAGGGGCAGCCTTCGACGGATCGTAGTGGGTTGATGGAGATGATTAGGAAGGTTATAGAGGGAAAAGTGATATCGAAGGGCGAGCACTTCTTTCTGAAGAACAAACATGGTGAACTTGAATTCGACTTGCTCGCAGAAGGAATGAGGAAGCTCGGATTGCTGTGGCTCTTAATTCAAAATGGGGCCCTGCTGGAGGGAGCGAAGCTCTTCTGGGACGAACCGGAGGCAAATCTGAATCCGTCGATGATCAAAACGGTTGCAGAGATACTCCTGAGCCTTCAGAAAAGCGGTGTCCAGGTGTTCATAGCCACGCACAGCTATGTTGTATTGAAGCAGTTCGATTTGCTTAAGACGAAAAAGAACAGCGTGCGATTTTTCGAACTATATCGGGACAAAGACACACAGAGCATCCTCCATAGAGAAGGTGAATCGTATCTTGATATTGTCCCGAACAAGATCTCCGACGCCTACACTGACATCTATGATGCCGAGGTGCACAGAAGGCTGGGAGGGCCTATAACTTGAGCCTCTTCAGGGAAGGCGATCTCGAGTTCGATTTCCGCAAGGCCACTTCATCAAGAAGGTTTGATGATGAATCTCATGGCTTGACGCATTGCATGTGTGCGGTGGATTTCATTGTGGAACTTCCGGACCGAATACTATTCGTCGAAGCAAAGGACCCGCAAAATCCCAGCGCCCGACCAGCGGCGATTCAGAATTTTATCGGGGAACTTGAGTCAGGTTCGCTGATTCAGAAGAAACTCGTGCCCAAATGCCGGGACAGCTATCTATACGAACTGTCCATGGGTCGATTGGGGAAACCGGTATATTACATAGTGCTTGTTGTCTTGAGCGCCTTGACCAAGGCCGACCTCGCACATCAAAGCGATCTTTTGAATAAGTACATCCCGGTCGAAGGTCCACCCGAGAATCACTGGAAAGACAGGTTCATTCAGGACTCTATGATTATGGATCTGGAGGCTTGGGGAAAGCACTTCCCCAGATTCCCGGTTCGTCGGCTCAGTGAGCTGCCCAATTCCGAGACTCATTAAGAACCTCACTTCTTATCGATCTTGATCCAGTCGTCCACGCCGACGGCGCCTTCTGGGCGTGTTTCGACCTTTTGGGCGTTATTTCGCGTCAGCCTGGAGACGATGCCGAGCGCTATCTCCTCCATTCGGAGGATGTAGGTGCTGGTTCGCTTGTAGAAGATGTTGTAGGCGATGAGCGTCGGGATCGCAACGACGAGGCCGGCCGCGGTCGTAAGAAGAGCCTCGGAGATGCCGCCGGCGAGGTCAGATGGGTTCGTCACGCCTTTGCTCGAAATGACGCTGAAGACCTTTATCATGCCGGTTACCGTCCCGAGAAGCCCAAGGAGCGGCGCTATGCTCGCTATGGTGGCCAGAACTGTCAGGAATTTGGAGAGCTTGTTCGCCTGGTCTTTTCCGATGGCCTGGACGACTTCGCGCAGTGTCTCACCAGGGAGACTGCGCGATAGGAGAGTGGTGTGGATAACGAGAGCGATCGGGGTGCGGTTCTTCTGGGACATCTCCAGCAGAGCGTCCTCTTTTCCAGCGGAGATCAGCCGCTTGGCCTCGCGGATGAAGTCTGGAGGTATGATGCGCGAGTCCCTCAGGGCAAGGGATCGCTCCACAATTATCGCAACGGACAGAACCGAACATATAACGATCGGTATCATCACCGGACCGCCTGAAATCAAATAATCAATCATCCATATCTCCATTCTGACGCCGAGAGTCTCGATGGCGGCCCATCACCTGTAGAGGTTCTCGATCAACAGGGACCGCTCGTCACCGAATTCGCGCCTCAACTCCCCAATGAATTCCTCTAATTCAGTCCTATTGAACTTATGTGCGGCGTTGACCGCCCCGTATATAGTGCCAGAGTAGAAGACTAATTCAACCGACGATGCGATCCCACCGGCTACATAGACGTCCTTGTGGAATGACTCGATTGCAGCACCGGTGAATGCTGCATTCAGGGCCAGGGCGACGCAGCCGTCCCTGTATCGCTCGCAGTAGAGATGGCCTGAGCCCGGCAGGACCGCGCTCAAGATCCCGGCTGTGAGGGGCGACTTGCGCTTCAACCCAGCGCCCCTGTCTATTGCCCCTGCAAGGGCCTTGAAGTCTATTTTTGATATGGCGGGAGCGTTTACGGCGCTCTCAGAAAGAGAGCGGAAGGTCTGCCTGGCCAGCTGTAATTCGGCTCGCGACAGGTGCATCCACGCCATTAGATAGGCCGAGTAAGGACGCAATTCCGCCGAACGCGAATCCTGAATCAATGCGGTCAACCGCTCAAAGGCACTGACGTAATCGCCGGCATTCTTGAAGCAGACCGATTGCCAGAGCGTGAGTTCATCCCACAACGCCCGCATGGATTCGTCAACCATCAAATCTCTCAGCAGAACCTGCGCTTCATCGAGATCGCCGAGCAGCATCTTGCAGAGGGCGATCTTGACCTTGCAGCGATTTGCCTGCTCGAAATCGGGAGCGAGGTGGAGAAGCAACTGGTATTGAGCCGCGGCCGTCTGATAGTCCTTGTCACGGAAGAGAGCTTCGGCGAATTCGTAGATGACCTCGGGACGTATTGGGGGAGGTATGACTGCTCTACCGGTGAATATCGGGATTGGCGAGGGGCTACCTTCGCCGGCGAAAGCAGATGGAGGCGACAACGCGAGCGAAGCAAATAGAGCGAGGAAGATGCAGAGATTGGTGGAGACCATTCGCCGGCTGCTTTGCTCGAGCATCCGATCGCCCTAATCGGAGATTGTGTCTATCGCTGATTGCGCCTGGGCGCAGATGCCCTTCTCGTCGGGATAGTCCCTCAGGATCGCCATGAAGACCTTCTTTGCCTCGCCGGGCTGATCGATCTTCATGAGGCTCTTTCCCGCCTGAAGCAGCGCTTCGGGCGCCCATGGGGAGGCAGGATAGAGGTATCGGACACGCATCAGCGTCGTCGAGGCCTCTTTGAAATCCCCCTCCATGAAATAGGAATGGCCCAGCAGATAGGCTGCCTGGTCCTTTTTATCGGCAGGGATGCCGATTTTCTCCGCCTGGTCGAGTTTGGCCCTGGCTGCTCCGAAATCCTCATTATCAATAGATAACTCAGCGGAGAGAATAAGGGCGTTCGCCGCGATTGGCCTGTTCTTGAAGCGGGATACTACCTCATCACATAGCTTGAGCGCATTTGTCCGGGCATCCCTTTTGATCAGTTCAGCATGTCTCAAGAGCGCGACGCCTGCGGTATCCTCATCGTCAGGATAGTCCTTGGCAAGGGCGGTGTAGATTGCGGTCGCCTTATCGATCTCCCTGAGTTCGGCATATAGGTGTGCCTGGCGCAGCCTCGCGGTCCTTACAAACCTATTGTTCTTGAAGCGGAATACGATCTGGTCGTATTCGCTTATCGCGCCCTTTTTGTCGCCTGTCTGCTCCATGATCTGGCCTATGCGATAGAGAATTTTCGCCAGCTCGACCTCCTCGACGCCCACCTTTTCGAGGCTGTAGAATGCCTTGTTGTATTGCCTAATGGCGGCGAAATACTGCTGTCGGTTTGCCAGTTCCTCCGCTAAGAGTGAACGCAGAGTCCCTGCCATCTGCTGGTCCTTGAATCGCTCGATGAAGTCCTCGATCTTGGTCTCGAGCTCCATGAGAAGGCCCTGACGCTGATAGCAGAGAATAAGGCCATATAGAGCCGATTTCTTGTCTGTGCGGTCAGCATTCGATTCGAGAGTCTTGCTGTAGAATTCGGTCGCCTCGGGGTAGTTGCCTAGGTTGTAATATGAATTGGCTATCCCGAGGATTGCCTTTGTCGCAAATATGCTCTCCGGACTCTTCGAAAGAAGGCCCTTGTATGATTTGATAGAGGCTTTGAATTCGTTGTCCTCGAATTGAGTCGAGGCAACCGCGAATTGGGCATCATCGACGTGCTCGCAGTCGGGGAATCGCTCCGGAATAGACGCCAGTACCTTGAGACCTTCCTTCTTCTTTTCCAATCGAAGGAGAGATTTCCCCTTTACAAACTCCGCGCCGCATAGCACAGGGGAGAGGTCAGTCAGCTCCTCGGCCCTCTCGGCATGGGCGATTGCGGATTTGAATTGGTCGAGCTGATAATCGCAATGTGCCATCTGCAGGGAGCATACTGCTCGGTCGGGGCCCTCTCTATCGCTCTCTGCGACCACGCTGAGACTGTCGATTGCCGCCTTCCACTGGCCTTGCTTCAGATAGGCAAAACCCAGGCCGAGATGCGAGTCGAGCTTATTGGACGGACCAGATGCAGGGTCGCCCAGCAGGGCCTGGAAGCTCTGTAGAGCCTTCCCTGCATCACCCAGTTTGAGTCGTGCCTGCCCAGACCAAAACAGCGCCTCAAGGCGTATTGCGGCTGGCGGCTTCAAAACGAGGGACTCGTCGAGCGATTTCGCTGCCTCCGAATATCTGCCACCGACGAAATTGCACCAGCCTTGCCCGAGATAAGCTGCCGCCTTGACCGACTTATCTTCTGCCATTTCCTGGGCGTCCTCGAATTGTCCGAGTGCATCCTCTGGGCGCCCCTCGAATGCCAACAGAAGGCCCATGTTGTAGCTAATACGCGAAGAAAACTCGCGATCGCTGCCGCAGGTCTGCTCGGACTGAATCAGTGCATCTCGGGCCGAAGCGAAATCCCTCAGAGCCAGCCGCACCGCGGCAAGATTCAATTGGGCAGGGCAGTAATACGCGGAATCGCGATACTGCCAGACAATCTTCTTGAAGCCTGCCTCAGCAGCCACCCAATCCGCGTTGTCTCGCCTGATTTCGGCGGCGGCGAATTGTGCAGCGGCCGCGACCTCGCTCTCTGGGTAATTTCTGGCAAGGTCATCGAAGAGCCCCAGAGCGGCTTCCTCACGCCCCAGTGCCAGCAGAGCCGAGGCCATGACATATAGGAAGCGTGGTCTCTTCTCAGAATTCCCGAATGCCAGTTCGTTCTTTCTGCAAAGCTCGAGTGCTTCATCGGGCTGGTCCCCGAAGAAGAGGGATTCGATCTGCCATAGGATATATTCGTTCTTCCTATCGGCGTCTGTCGCGAGGTCCGCCAAGGCTGCGAAGTCATCAGCAGCCTGGATATAATTCTCTTCCTTGAACTGAATGGCGGCGCGTGCCCGCCTCGCATCAATGGCTTTTGGAGAGTCGGTGAATTTAGTGAGAAGCTCGGTGAGTGCCGAGATGCAGTTCTGAGTTTCATCTATCGAATAGCTGGAGTAGGCGAGATTGCATAGCGCGTTGTGCCGAAGTGCACTTTCCGGATGCTCATCAACGAGCTTCTTGAAGAGGTCGTGGGCTGGTTCGTATCTCTTCTGACCAAGGGCAATCTGTCCACGGAAGAAAAGCGCCTGTGGGGCAAATTCCGATCGAGGGTAGCTGTCGAGCAGTCGCTTCAGCCTCTCGTCGCTCTCTGTGAACCTCCCCTTTTCATATAGCGTCAGGGCATAGCGAAAGAGGGACTTCTGCTTGGCGAAGAGCATAGAAGTCGATGCGCCGATGGCATTTCCGAAGAGACAGCCACCCGAGGTGGGGGCCAGGAATGTCGGCTGCAGCGACACGGGCGGGTACGCTCGGAGCTTGTGAACTTCGGGGAGGAGATTCGCCTCTATCTCGGCTAGTCGCAGCTCCTTTCGAACCACGACCGGCTGCTGCGGCATTTCCAGATACCTGGCCTGCCCCGTGATCGTGACCGTTGGGAGCTCGATGCCGCTCTTCCCGCCATCTTGCTGGGCAAAAGCCGCGGCTGAGAGCATAAATCCTGCTGCGACAAAAAGGAGAAAATGAACGGCAACCGGCCGTCTGATATCAGTTCCGAATAGACTCCCCATATCACCCTCGATACGTTACATTAATCTCTGCCCAGAATAGACGCTTGGGATACAATTGCAACCCGGCGACGCCTACGGTGGAAGGCATTATTGCATGAGAGCCCGACGTGAACCTCAGGGCCCAGCTCCTAATGCGGGCCGAGTGACGGCACGTCATCCGCAGCGAACTGCAGGTCATATAGGTGCTTGTAGGCCCCCCCCCGTTCCATTAGCTCAGAATGAGGGCCTCGCTCGATGATCTTGCCGTCCTGGATCACCAATATCATATCCGCGGCACGTATCGTTGACAGCCGATGGGCTATGGTGAGGACCGTGCGGTTTTTGACCAGGTTCATAATAGCCTGCTGCACGAGCATCTCTGCGTGCGAGTCGAGAGAGGACGTGGCCTCATCGAGAATGAGAATCGGCGGACTCTTCAATATCGCTCGGGCAATCGATATCCGCTGCCTCTCCCCTCCGGATAGTCGCGAGCCAGCTTCCTGAATATTTGTATCATAGCCTTCTGGCATCGACATTATGAAATCATGGGCATTCGCAGCCTTCGCCGCTTCGATGACCTTCTCGTCGGGCAAGTCTGCCCTGCCATAGGCTATATTCTCCCGGACGGAGGCATTAAACAGGATGACCTCCTGGGTGACGATCCCGATTTGAGACCTGAGCGATGCCTGCGTTACATCCCTTATGTCCGTGCCATCTATAGTTATTGCGCCCTCTGCCGGATCATAGAATCTCGGCAGCAAGTTCGCGATCGTCGTCTTGCCAGATCCGCTATGCCCGACAAGGGCGACATTGTGACCTTTTTGAATATCGAAGGTCACGTTCTCGAGGACGGGACCGTCTCCGTATGAGAACGAGACATTCTCGAAGGCAAGGCCCTTCGAAATGATGGGTAGTTCAATGGCATTTGGCGAGTCCTTGATTTTGGGCTCTGTGTCAATGATCTCGAACACTCTCTCGGCGGCCCCGAACGCCTTCTGGATGTTGACATTGATCCTGCTGAGCTTCTTCGCTGGTTCATAGACCGCTCCCAGGGCTGCGATGATGGCGCTGAGTTCACCGGGAGTCATGTCACCGTCGATGACCTGATATCCGCCAACGACAAATACGAGCGCGCCCAATGAGTAACCCATTAATTGAACGACCGGACTGGAGAGGGAAGTGATACGTGCAGCCCTCATTAAAACGCCGAAATACTTCATTGCTTGCTTATAGAAACGCTTGACCTCAAAGCCCTCCATGCCGAAGGCCTTGACCACCCTTGCTCCCGCAATCGCCTCGTGCATCAGGGCTGTAAGGTCAGCTATTTTCATCTGGGCCTGCTTGCTGGTGCGCCTCATTTTCTTGCCGAGGTGCAAGATCGGGATGGCAAACAATGGGAATAGCACGAGTGCAAGCAGTGAGAACTTCCAGCTCACGAAAAATGCATAGCCCAGAAGACCGATGATTTTGAACACACTCTGAAGAAGGTCCGCAAGGTCCCTCGTAACCAAATCCCTGACTTTCGAGATGTCGTTGGTGATTCTCGAGATAAGAACTCCTGTCGATTCCCTTTGAAAGAATGCAAGAGATAGCGTGTGAATGTGTTCGTACAGCCGGCATCGCATGTCGCGAACGACGCTGTGCCCGACATACGAGATCAAATAAGACGACAAATATGCCATCACGCATGTTAGTGCGCCGAAAGCCACGATGATGAGCGATATGGGGACAACAAGCTCCGCTCTCTTCCCCACCAGAACTTCATCCATGAATGGCTTGATGCAGTAAATTACGCCCACGTTAGAGCCGGCAAGTGCGATCGAGGCCAGGATCGCCACGATAAGCCTGAAAAGGTAAGGCCTCGAAAGGGCGAAGATGCGGCGATACATGGCCTTGTAGTCGCCCTGGAATTTTGCTGTCTTGGTGGACATTATGATTGCTCCCCGACTGTCATTGCTGTTTCGCGAGTGCTGCTAATCGGATGTGTGTAAAACAGACAGGATGCTGCAGAAGTTGCGGGTTGAGCGAGGCTTCGGCCCGGATGGGCCTCCCACTGCCACTTTCTGTGCGCAGCAGGTCATCTCCGGTGTCTCGAAACGGGAAATACGAATGGCGCCCCGGTCGCCGGATTCTCATGTATCGCGACCTCTGCCCGGAAGACGCTCTTGATGTTCTCGACAGATAGAACATCATCCGGCCGGCCAAGGGCCTCGACCTTTCCTGCCCTCATCAGAAGCAATTTGTCGCAATATTCGGATGCGAGATTCAGGTCATGAAGGACCAATGCGATCGCCATTTTACTATCTCTCGCAAGTGAAACCAGAACGTCGAATACTGTCACAATGTGGCTGATGTCGAGATGACTAGTCGGCTCATCCAGCAGAAGGACGCTCGGCTCCTGTGCGAGCGACATCGCGATCATTACCCGCTGCCTCTCGCCCCCAGAGAGCTCATTGAAGTAACGATCGGCGAGATGAGCAGTGTCGGTCGCCCCCATTGCTCTTCGTGCGATGTCTTCGTCTTTGGAGCTCTCAGAGCGAAGAAAGGGGAGGTGAGGCAGACGTCCCATCATCACAATCTCGATTGATCTAAAGGGGAAAGTGGCAGGGGACTGGCTCGGAACGAAACCGAGTATCTTAGCCATTAAGTGAGGCTTGAGATGCCTTATGTCGCCGCCATTCAGATAGAGCCGACCGCTTTCGGGGCGAAGGAAGCCGCTTAATAGCCGGAGCATCGTCGTCTTTCCGGACCCATTTGGGCCGATTATGCCGAGTATTTCTCCAGCCTCGAGGGCGAGGTCAACTGGCCCGAGCTCGAATCCCGAATTATGATATGAGAAGCGGACCTTCTCTGCGGCGAGGATGCTCTTCTCGTCCGCGCAACAGCCATGCCCCTTTTCTTCCTGCAGTGACGGCATCAATCCGACCACACGATCTTGGACCTTCTCTTCAGAAGATAGATGAAGAAAGGAGCCCCCACGAGTGCCGTCACGGCCCCAACCGGAAGCTCTGCGGGTGAAAGGATCCATCTGCCAAATGTGTCGGCGAATACCACAAGCGCGGCACCGAGAAGGGAAGATGCGGGTAGAACGAACCTGTGGTCCGAACTGACAAGCGTTCTGCACAAATGCGGTGCGACAAGTCCCACGAAGCCGACCATTCCAGTGGCAGAAACCGCAGAGCCAATGATGACTGCACAGATTATGAATATCAGACGCTTGCTTGCAGAGACATCAACGCCGAGAGACACTGCGGTCTCATCGCCAAGGGTCATCGCGTTCATTCTCCTCGCGAAGAAAGCCAGCGAGATGGTCCCGGCCAACATTAGTGCGATTGGGATGATGAGCCACTCTCCCGTGCTCTCGAGATCGCCCATTAGCCACAAAAGAAGCGAATGAACGCCACTCGGCCTGGCCGCCGTGTAGATCATCATCATCGCGGCAGAGAGGAACGAATTGAGTATCACACCGCAGAGAATCAGCGTGTGGGGATTCATGTTCCCCCGGATGATGGACATTCGATAAATGAAGACCGTGGCAAGCATCGCCCCCAGAAAAGCAATCAGCGGCAAGCTGGCCCCGGAGAGAAAGCGAATCGAGATGCCGAAAATGATGACCAGCGATGCGCCCAGCGCGGCCCCGCCGGATATCCCGATGATAAAGGGATCAGCGAGCGGATTGCGCAGGATGCATTGAAAGGCCGTACCGACCGCACCGAGAGAACTGCCGACAACAAGCCCCATCACTGCACGGGGAATCCGTATTTTGAGCACTATAAGCTCGTGCGCCGAGCTCCACGTTTGGGCCCAGCTGCTGATCCCAAGACTGGACAATATGATTCCGAGAACCTCGCTCAAGGCAATATGTACGGACCCGACGGAGCATCCGAGCATGAACGCGATCAGCGTGAGGAGAGCGAGACCAATGAACCACGCAGACCAAATCGCTCTCCGCCTTTGCAGATAGCTGGGACGCTCGATTGGAGGCTTATCTGATATATTCATCGAGACAATTCATCGCAAAAAAAACATAGCTGCCAATTCCCACTGAGATCAAAGCCAGTGCCTGCTGCAATTTGATGTTAGGATTCAACCTGCGACTTAGGTTACTCAATTGACATTGTTGATACAACAGCATAGGCTGTATGGGTTTTGTGTATTGATCGTGGTGATTAGGGCTGCGCTCGATCCTCGGACTTGTATAAATAAGCGTCCGTCGGAGATTGCTGGATCTTGCACCTCTGGTTCGCCATTTGCTCATTAGTTCGATTCTCATTTACCTCTTGACTAAGAATATCGGCCGGTTATTATGGCCGCGAATGATAATTGACCATTTAACATAAACCGTGCATGTGTAAGTCCGAACTAACTGCCCAAATCACCATTGGGCACAAAGGAAAAAAGAACACTAACAACTTGTGAAGGGAGGAAAGCAGTCGAGATGAGGAGAAGCTTAATACTATGCCTCACAGCGCTGTTTGTCCTGGCTGGAATGGCTTTTGGCCAGGATTATGAAGAGGTTTTCACGACGGACTGGATTGCCGCTGACCAGGATGGCGATGGCAATCCTGACCTGAAGAACATCTTCATGTCATTTTTGACGGATTTCAACGGAGACGGGAAGCTTGACTTCAGCGTAGCCAAGAGCAGTGACATCTATTACACCGATTGGTCATCCGCGGATATTGACTTCTATGGGTCGAGTTACACCCCTATTTGGTCACTAAACGACATCAGCGTCGCGCCGCTCTATATGACCTATGCTGACATGGATGGCGATGGAAACATCGAGCTCGTCTTTACTGGGCGAGATGCAGAAAACACTCAAGATACTTCCGAGATGATCAGATCGTTGGTCGAGGTCTATGAGTTTGGCTCATCCGACCTGGAATGGGACCTCGAGACAGATGAGGGAGTTCAGGTCATTGGGTTGACAGGTCCTTCGATGATAATCGATGACGACGATGTTCCGGATTTGTTCGTCTCCGGCGACACATTCTGGTCCTTCGACACCTATGTATATAGGTCAAACGCCGCAGATACTTATGAGGTCCTCTGGCAGTCTCAGGGTGCCGAGCAGACGAGAACCGTCGATGAAATGGACTATGATTTCGATGGCGACTATGAGTTCCTTCAGTGCGACTATGATCAGCAAGGATGCGAGCTGAAGCTCTATGATTATGATCCTGCTGGGGACCGCATGGTTCGGGATAATATCTGGTATAGAGAAGACGCTCTGTCTCTTCCCTCTCAGTGCTTGGACCTGAACGGAGACGGATCCACCGAGATTCTGCTTCGTTGCTGGGATGGATTCAGAGGTGGTTACAATCTCTCCCTGATTAATGGCGACACCGAGGAGGAATTCTTCTCCTATGGTGAAGACCTGACAAGTCAGGCCCGCGCAGCCGGCGCAGTTTTCTGGAATGACGGCTTTGGCAGTCACGACCTCGATATGGACGGCAATCCTGACCTGCTCTATTACACCGTTGAGTATGACGATGATGGGTACGTCTCAGAGGGTGCCTGCTATGTTGTGGAGTATGAAGGCGGATCGTTCGTAGAGCGTTTCGCATGGGATCCCGATCCCGAAATCAACGCAATTCAGGTGTATGACCTGGATGGCGATGGTGTGAGAGAAATCTGCATTTACACCTTCCACAGCACGACAACGAGCTACACGAACAGCATCTTCGTATTCGATCCGATGAACAACTATCAGGAGAAGTTCTCGATCGATCATAGCAATGTCCAGCCAATTCCTTACTACGCCCCTGTTCTGCACAACGGCGTTGACCTGGATGGTGACGGACATGGCGAGATCATGTTGCGTATCTATGAGCGTGTCTCCGAGACGACGAACCGCCAGTCGATTGAGATCTATGACGGTGCCACTGGCGAGCTCGATTGGGTAAAGGAATACAGCATCGGGACGAATGCAGTCCCCGAAGAGCCGAGAGCCGAGACCGAGTATGCGGGCTATACTTACCTGTCGTCAGACTTCAACGGCAATGGCAAGATCGAGTTTGCTATTGGCGAGCACCAATTCGAGGATGAAGAGCTGCTTGCATCGAGATTCACTATCTATGAGTTTGGTGGAGAGACTCCCCCTGTCATAGAGATCAACGTAGAGGTTGACAAGTCCGCTTATCAGGCAGGCGACCTCATCCAACCGAAGATCGGTGGCAAGAACACAGGCTCGACCCAGATAGTAGATGTCTATATCGCATTCGTTTACCAAGGTGCGATCTACTGCGCCCCGACTTGGGCCGCTGGCGTCACCCCGTGGATTTCGAACTTCGAATTCCCAGGTGGATTCGAGCTCGAACCATCAGTATTCTTTGATGCTTTCAGCCTCCCTTGCGACACTCCTCCGATCAATGTGGCCGGTGAGTATTGGTTCGCAGGCGCGCTGACACCGCCGGGAGTGTTCGAGTTCCTCAGCCTTGACTACGCGGTATTCAACTTCGGATCATAGGCTGATTGATCTGAACTGCTTATGCGAATTCAAGCATAGCAATATAGAAGACAAAGAGGCGCCTCCCTTACGAGGGTTGGCGCCTCTTTTCTTTTTTCCCGCGATTCAATAGCCTACCTACCATGAAATGTATCTTCTGGGTTGACGGCAGTGCGCAGATTGGCCTCGGGCACATCTATCGGGCAAAAACGCTCGCAGATGCCTTGCGGCACAGATTCAATGCGCACTGCTCAATCGCCACCGGTGCAGACAGCGGCTCATTGTCACCCGGGAGAATGAGCTTCGAGAGATTGCATGAAATCCCCGCAGGGGGAGATATCCGACGAACATTTGGGGCGGTTTTAGCTCTGCTGCAGAAGGCAGGGGCTGACCTCTTGATAATCGATAAGCCCAAGTACCCGCCAGAGCTTTTCAGCGAGCTGCAGCGAGCTCGAGAGGGCCGAATGGCTCCGGCAATCGCCGCATTTGACGCGGCATATATGCCAACAGGATGCGTCGATGTCATTATCGATGCGAACAGGGATGAATCGGAAGCACGACGATTCAAAAATTCTGGGACGCTCGCGCTTTTCGGACCGGCATACGCGGCGCTGGCCACGGAATTCGCCGATTCAAGAGGACAACTAACACTGAAAGACAATCTTGAGAGAATCACCATATCGATGGGCGGCAGCGATCCCAATTTCATAAGCCTGATGGCATACGATGCCGCGAAGATGATGCAGCATATCGAGATAAACATAGTCATGGGAGCGGCTGCCCCAGAGACGTACATTCAGGAATTATCCAGCGTGGTCGATAAATCGAGAGCGACCATCTATCGCAATTTGAGCCGCCCGGAGCTCGCTCATCTATTCTCCAATTCTGATGGCTGCATAGTCGCGGGGGGCGTCACGATGCTCGAGGCGGCGGCCGTTGGGTTACCACTAATCGTCATTTCACAGAATCCTCCCCAGCTGGAGAACGCGAGGATTCTCGAGACGAGAGGCGCAATTGTGAACGCCGGCCTTTTCTCGCGAATCTCAACGCAGGATATACTCTCGATCCTGTTGAAGTGGGAACGAGAGCCAGCGCTCCGACATGACCTCTCCAGGAAGGCCATTAATGCTGTCGATGGCCTAGGCATCGACAGGATATGCTCAGCACTTCAGGAAGCAGTCGCCACGAGGCAATCAAAGGGCCCACCCCAGGGATGATGATGAAGGAGAAACCGGTTGTGGCTTTTATCAGCCTCGGCTGCGCAAAGGCTCTCGTCGATACTGAGCAGATGATGGCCTCAATTGCCCTGCACGGGTATCCAATCGCATTCGATCCAGACGACGCAGAGGTTGTCGTAATAAATACTTGCTCGTTTCTCGAGCTGGCGAGAGCGGAGTCTTATGATGTCATCTCAGAATTCGAATACAAAAAGGGAGCCGGCGAGGTCCGGGCGATTGCTGTGGTCGGTTGTCTGCCGCAGCTGATGGGTGGCGAACTCAATGTCATGTTCCAGGGAGTGGACCTCTGGATCCCGATCTCACGGGAGGCGAATATCGCTACGGAATTAGACGAGCTCTTGGGGTATGGCCCCGAAGCTCCGCGAAAAGTGACGCCTTTGGACCCAGCCCCCCGTCTGCTCGTGACTCCCCCCCATACGGCCTATCTCAAAATAGCAGAGGGATGCGACAATTGCTGCTCTTATTGTCTGATACCGAGGATTCGCGGCCCGCTGGTCTCGCGCACATCTGAATCTATCGTGCTCGAGGCCAGGCAGCTCGCTCAGATGGGCGTGAAGGAGCTCAACTTGATCGGGCAGGACATCGCTGCATGGGGAAGAGACCGCCAATCTCCCAAGGGGCTGTCGGGGCTTGTTCGAGAGCTTTGCGGGATCGACGGCATCGAGTGGATTAGGCTGCTATACGCACATCCCGCGAGCATCGACGAAGGCATGATCGAAGCCATCGCCTCGAACCACAAGGTCTGCAAATACATAGACATGCCGATCCAGCACTCGGAGAACCGGGTGCTCTCATCAATGAACCGCAGGATATCCAGATTGGGACTAATCAGCCTGATCGAACGAATTAGGGCACGTATTCCGGAAATAGCTCTCCGCACGACCTTGATGGTAGGCTTCCCCGGCGAGACAGACGCTGAATTCGAACGGTTGTTGGAATTCATGGACGTCATCAAATTCGATAGGCTGGGAGCATTTGTGTATAGCCGCGAGCCGGGGACGGCGGCTGCTTCTGAGGCGGACCAAATCCCAGAAGAGCTGCAAGGGGATCGTCTCGAGCGTTTGATGGCCCTTCAAGCTGACATATCACTCGAGAAGAACTCCGCATTAATCGGCAGCGAAGTAGAAGCCATAATCGACGGCTATCCCGATGACGAAGGTAACGGAGCTCGTCTAATCGGACGAATTAGGGCCCAGGCCCCCGACGTCGATGGCATCATATCACTGGTCGGTGATGCTAATCCAGGCGACATCGTCAAGGCAGTCGTGACGACTGCTGGTCCATACGACTTGGAAGGCAATATCAGCACCGCGGGGCAATGAGGGTGGTCTTAGCTGGCCCGATTGGTCAATCATCTACCCAAACGGCGCGTTATTCTCTTTGACTGTTTCCTCAATGAGTAGTATCTATCTCCGCCGTGTGTAATTCACTGTTGGGAGAGCCCTGCCGCTCATTCTCGCGGGGGGGGGTGCTGCTCCGGGCATTTGACTTTTTTGACCTCAATGGAAGGAGAGAGAATTTGAGACCAACAAAAACCACAGTCGCGGCTGTATCGTGCCTTTTAATCCTCGCTTCGAACTGCCTGATTGGCGCGCCGAGGATTGAGATCTTCGCCGATTCGGTCAGCTACACTGAAGGGGACACGATTGAGGTGAGCCTCTCTGCAGAGAACGGCGCCGAGGCCATGGATGTCGCGGTCTATATCGGCCTATTGGACCACTTGGGGAACCTATACACGTTCAGTGCCGATTCCTTCGGGACATCAGTTTTGCCCTGGATTGAGAGCATCTATGTACCTGCCCAGTTCGTGATGGACAGAGCTGCGTTCTGGTGGTTTGATTTGCCATCCGCAATGCCTCCGATCGCGGAGGAAGGTTCATACAATTTCGCCGCGGGGCTGACTACGCCTGGCACCTTTGATTTCGTTTCCGAAATCAGCTTCGCTCAATTTACGGTAGTTGGCTCGTCGGGTGGGTCGGATATCTATGTGAGTGCTGATTCTGGAAATGACTCTAACGATGGCAGCCAGGGAGCACCATTCAGGACAATCGCCTATGCACTTGCTTCATGCGAGGGGTCTGAACAGGCGCCGGTGACTATCCATATCGAGGACGGCACATATTCGAGCTCGAACAACGGGGAGGTATTCCCGCTTGAAATGAAGAGCTGGGTGTCGCTCCGAGGAGAAAATGCCGAGGGCGCGATTCTGGATGGAGAGGGAATCGCCGTGCACATCGTTAATTTCAGTAGTGCGGGCAATCTTACGCTGCAGGGCCTGACGATAGCTAATGGAGCAGCTAAGGGGGGAGACCCCAATTGCCGGGGAGGAGGCATTTATTGCCGAGGTTCAGAGTCCGTCACGATCTCCAGCAATATTTTCTCAGGCAATACGGGGACCTTCGGTGGGGCCATCTACGTGTCATGGTGTTCGCCGATAATCGAGGGAAATACTTTCACGGGCAATTCGGGTGACTTCGGCAGCGCTGTCTGCTGCGATGATAGCTCGGCTATCGTCAGACACAACACTTTCTCTGGCAACACCGCCAACTACTACGGTGCAGCTGTATATGCCGGGACGAGTTCTCTGACGATATTCAACAACCTCATAACAGACAACACCGGCAAACTCGGGACCGGCATATACAACGGCTATCACAGCTATTGCACAATCCGGAACAACACCATCGCTGGGAACTCATCGACGTCGGGAGGCGGTGGGATATACAACTACCAGGGCAATCCAACTGTCTCTGATTGCATCTTCTGGGGAAACACCGACGATTTGTTCGACTGCTCGGCCACGTATTGCTGCCTCGAAGATGCCGACGAGGGAACCGGCATTCTGCATGTCTTCCCGGACTTCGAGACCGGGGAACTGGGAGAGCACTATCTGAGCTCGAACAGCCCCTGCATAAACGCCGGAAGTCAGTCAGCAGCGGATGCAGGCCTCAGCGACCGGACGACTCAATCGGATGGCTCCGCCGACTCGGACGAGGTCGATGTCGGATATCACTATCCAATATTGAACTAGCAGGACTATCGAGACGTTCGCCGCCGCAGTCTCATTCTGTGGCGGCGAGCGATCAATCTAGAAGGGCACGCTTCTGAGGTCGTGCGTATCAGAGCCGCCGCGATGTCACAGCAAAGACTGAGATGCTCAGGCTACCTCACAAGAGCGGAGTGCGACGCCCAGGTTCCTGAAATCAGATCCGCCGTCGATATCCGCCGGGCGCCACGGCTCGCATCTCAGCGCGACCTCGATCGCGTCACCATCGATTATCCTCGGAAGGTCAATCTCGACCTTCTGCCAGCCATCTTTAAGGACTAGTTCCCCTATGAGATCGCCATTCGCGAGTATCTCGAGCCTGGATGAAGCGCCTTTGAGCAGCTCAATCTTCAGGCGGGAATCTCGCTTTGGATTGTGGGCAACAAGAAAACCATCACCGTTTGACCACCTGAAAGCAAACTTCCCTTCCCAGGATTCGGCGGAATACCATCCCGCTGAGAAGTGTCGGCTCTGACCGGCATCGAACTCTCGGGGTAGAGAAGAGGGCATTCGCTCCTCGAGCAGCACATGAACTTTGTCCGCAATCTTCGACCAATCGAAGCGCTCCACTGCAAGGTCTCTTGCCGAAGCTGTCAGCCGTGACGAAAGCGAAGCATCGCCAAGCAGCTGGCAGATCCTCTCCTGGAACCGACTGAGCTCGCAGATGAATGCGTGCTCGCCGTCGATGAGACCGGTGCCCCTTGCCCCAATCCTGGTTGTGATGATAGGGACTCCGGCCGCCATATAATCGAACATCTTGAGACTCGTCCCTGCACCCGATGTCACTGGATTGAGGGCCACATCTGCGGCTGAAAGCCATAGGTTCTTCACATCCTCGGGCACAACGCCAAGAACCTTCAAGTTGCTCGGGAATATCAGATTATTAAACACCGACAAATACTGATCTTTGACGCTGCCAACCACGACTATATCCCAATTGCCGAGGGCGGGAGAGAGGTTGTCCTTTAGAAAGAGAAGACCATCAAGATTCGGCGGATGCCATGATGCAATAAATAGCGCAACCGGCCGGTCCCCGTAGCCAAGGCGGCCTTTTGCCTGCTTCCTGACCTCCGATGAGGTCATCGTAATTGACGTCGTATCAACTGCATTCGGAACAATCCAGGCCTTGCCGGAATCGATACCGAACATCTTCGTTAAATCAGCGACTTCTTCGTCGGAAGTTGCCCAGATGACGTCCGACTTCGCGCAGGCGGCTCCCTCGATGCGTCTGGTCTCGCTCAATAGCTTCCTGCCCACGGACGTCCCTTTCAGGCTCTCCGACTTGAGCCTGGTCTCGACATTGTGCGCCTCGTAAACGACGAGTCTCGTTCGCTCGTGCCGATGAATTGCGTCGAATAGGTATGGATGTGAAGCGACTAGCACTTCGGATTTCGCTGAGAAGTAGTCAATCACTTCCTTCAGCATCGGCGTCTCTTTCATGAGCCTGGGCATCGCCACGTCTGAGATCGGAAGCCCCGCAGCTTTCTCGAGTTCCCATTGCATACGGCTGTGTACTGGTGTCATGGGCACTCTGACCTCGAATAGCCCGTCTGCGAGCTCGTTCAGCTGGTATTGCTCATCGTAATTTCCGACACTTATGACCACTACGTTATAATATCTCGCCAAATGTCTATATAATTGGAATATTCTCGCCTTGCCACCTCCAACGGGTGGAGATATGCCATAGGGTGATAGCACGCATATATTCTTCTTATTTAGACGTGCATTACCGAAGGTCAGTTGAAGATAATTATATGGTCTGAGCAGGCCTTCGACCAATTTCTCCCATGTGATCTCCGAAACGCTCTCGAGGCCCTTCTTACCGAGGTCTCCTGCAAGGTCCGGATTCTCCGCAAGCCGTGTCATTCTATCTGCAATTACTTCCGCCCGCGGCTCACAGATGAAACCGTTCTCGCCGTCCACGATGAGCTCAGTTGGACCTCCTGAATCAATACAGGAAATCACGGGCTTGCCGCATTTCATCGCCTCGACGGTAACCAGGCCGAAGTCCTCTTGGACTGGTGCAAACAGCACCGCCAGCGCATTTGAGTAAAGCTCGGCAAGTCGTTCGTCCGTCACAGGTCCAAGGAACTCGATCCTTGGGTCGCTTGCGGCGAGAGATTCCAGATAAGGCCGCTGCGGTCCATCTCCCGCGATCAAAAACTTAGAATCAGCTCGAACATTTCGCATGGCCGATATCAAGAGGTCTATCCGTTTTGGAGCATCAAGCCTGCTGACCGTGAAGAAGTAGTCGAATTCCCCAGTCTTGAGTCCTTTGAGCGAGGTCGGAGGGAAGAGGACCCTCGGCTCGTAACAGTCTTTGGGAAAATACTCAGTCCGGTTCTTGACGGTATTCGAGAGGCAGAAGAAGTGAGAGACCTTTGAGCTCTTCAGCGCGATGCGGTCTAGCCAGTGGACGATTGACCGAATTAGCGGCCCAGGGAATCTCAAGAGCGAACCACTGAGCCAGGTCTTCAGACCGTGAGGAAGTGGATATGTGTCATACAACCCACGAAGTCTATGACACATATAGACAATATGCTTATTCGACCGGCACATCCAGCCCGGATATTTGAGGGATACAACAAGATCGAAATGCCTAAGGTCGATAGACCAGAACCTCAAATATGATCGAACAATCTGGCAGAGGGTCGATTCCGGCGCGGGTATTTTGATTACCTCGACCTGATGCCCGGATTCCTCGAGCGCCTCAGCCATTCCGGCAGCAAGTTTCTCGATGCCTCCTGGAGAGAAGGGAACTGGACTGGGCACTGGGATGGCTATTTTCATAGTTTCTCGGCGATCATTTACTTTACATAACATACCTTATCAGAACCAACTGCCGCCACAATTTCAGCACGACAAAGACCAACCATTCAAAAATCCAGAGCTATGGATCCAAGATCTCTGCCGCGCTCAACACTCGGCACCGGCGACATCTCGCCCGAGACATCCTGAAACCGACGAAAACTGGGGGCTGGCTGCCACGGCGAGAGTCTTCGCTCGCAACACTGCGGATCCCCGACTCCCCCGGGTTGATTGAGGAGCTCTACCCCCCAAACGAATGACCTCAGGAGAGAACAGCCTAAGGGAGCGCATTTCATGCGGCATCCAAGGTAATCAGGCGAAATACCTCAGAGATCAATCGTCTTCCGAGAAGGTGTCTCCGGTGAAGTCGATTTTTGCCGTCGGCTTTGCCGGCTCGGTGATAGGAATGATGATCTGCACATCTTCCCTGTTGATGGCAACGAATGTATTCGATTGAATGACCTTGCCGGTCATAAGCGAAGTAACCTCTGCATCGGTTATAGGTAAGAAGTGCTTGTCAGGCATATTGAGAGTGTCGGTCAATCTCGTCATCGCGCCTTCGGCAGGAACGAGGAGTTTTCCGACGATCTTGAAGTGACTTGTATAGATTTTGATGTGCGCATCCCGTCGGGCGAACTGCTGCTTGATCTCCTCTGCCGCCAAAGCGCTGAAGGTCGCGTCCTGCATGGCTCCGTCAGGATTCAGGCGCGCGGCCTCTATGATGACGGGTTCGAATTCATCCCCCCCCGTGATCTCAGGCTGCTCTTCTTCTTCTCCCTCTTGAGTTTCCTCGTCATTGAAGTCCGATAGATCGAATTCCCTCATAACAGCCCTCCCGGCTATTGACGCGTTTTATCTACTCACACTAGTGTTGAATGCGTCCGGCCAGAAGGCGAACCGTAACTGGGGAAAAGGCCTCCCAGGCATCGATTGCTCTAGTAGCCATCAGCACAGTAACGCCACTCTCGGATGCGCGATTCAGTAATGTTATTATCTCCGTGGCCGTTGGTTTGTCAAGCCCGAGGAGCGGCTCGTCCACGAGCAAAACCTTTGGGTCGATGGCAAGCGCCCTTGCAATAGATAGCGATCTCCGTTCCACTTCGGACAGGGCCGATGTTAAGCTCTTTGCCCTGTGGCTCAATCCCGCTAATTCAAGGACTTCCATGGCCTTTTTCATGGCATTCGCGCCATGGATTCCTGCGCCCGAGAGTGCGATCTGGATGGTCCTTATAGCAGGAGAGCTCTTCAAGATAAGCGGGTTGGCTGGGGCTATGCCAAATAGCGCCCCGAACACATCGCGGCGCTTGCCGCGGTACAAGCCGGCGACATTGACGCCGTCAACGAGAACATGGCCTTCGGTGGGCTTCAGGTGCCCGCATATAATCCTCAAAAGCGTGGTCTTGCCGGAATCCGCGGGACCACTTAAGGCAAAAAACTGCCCCTTGTTCACAGAGAACGAGATGTCCCATAGAGCCAGAGTATTGCGGTCGAAGGTCTTGCCGACGCCAAAGACCTCTATCATCGAAGCCATTTTTGCTCAAGCTAGGGTGTAATTCTATATATCGTCCTGGGGAAGGGTATCGCCTCCCTGATGTGCTTTATACCACATATCCAGGCGACAACTCTCTCGATTCCCATTCCAAAGCCACTGTGCGGAACGCTTCCATACTTCCTTAGGTCGATATACCACTCGAAATTCTCCCTTGGAAGCCCGAATTCCTTGATCCGCTGCTCGAGTATCTCGGCGCTGTCAACTCTCTGACTGCCTCCAACGATCTCACCATAGCCATCGGGAGCAAGAACATCGAAGCAGAGCACCAGGTCCGGATTCTCAGGATGCTCCTTCATGTAGAACTCCTTCACCTTCAGCGGGTAGTTCATCACGAAGACAGGCTTGTCGTATATCTCGCTCAAGGCAGTCTCTTCCGGCGCGCCAAAGTCGTCACCGAATTTCAGTTTGTTGCCCCTCTCATTTAGCAGGCCTATCGCCTCCTCATAGGTCACCTTGGGGAACGGGGCATCGATCTTCTCCAACGAGGTCGTATCTCGCTCGAGTGTTACGAGCTCTCTGCTCTTATTCTTCAGCACCGATTGGATGACGTATGCGATCATCCGCTCGACGACATCCGCCATGTCGTGAATGTCGTAATATGCGGCTTCAGGCTCAACCTGCCAGAACTCAGTCAGATGACGTCTTGTCTTTGACTTCTCGGCCCTGAAGACGGGACCAAAGCAATAGACCTTTCCGAGTGCCATTGCCGTGGCCTCGTTGTAAAG
>JAFGIT010000052.1 GCA_016929465.1 Candidatus Coatesiibacteriota bacterium
GCGATTGGCGTGCGGAGGGAGAAACAAGGGCTGATTGACGCCTTCTGTACCCCACGCTTCCGCATGGGGCTACCCACGGTCTCGCCCTTATCAGGGCGCCGATCAATAGAATCGGAGACCATCGAAATTTGTGGTGCGCAAATTACCTGCAATCTGAGGTCACACCTGACTTCCGCTAATGAATTGACAATTTCAGCCTTCTTGCGTAACTTGAACCACCAGTTCGTCGATCAATTGATTAAAGAATATCCGGTCTGAAGGATGTATAAGGGCAAGACTATATCTGTAATTATACCGTGCCTGAATGAGGAAGAGGGCATCGGCGGAGTAATCGAGGCTATCCCTGACTTTGTCGATGAAGTGCTCGTCATCGATAACGGGTCCGAGGACCGCTCCGTCGAGATCGCGAGCTCGTTGGGCGCACTGGTGGTCGATGAGCCGAGAAGGGGCTATGGAAGGGCCTATCGGACCGGATTCACCAGCGCAACCGGCGAGATAATCGCTACGACGGATGCGGATGGGACCTATCCGATACATCTCCTGGCATCGCTCTTGGACGAATTCGAGGAGAGGAATCTCGATTTCGCAAGCGCCTCCCGATTCCCGCTCCAGCAGAAGGATGCGATGAGTTTAAGGAATCTTATCGGCAACAAGATCTTCACGATCTGCGCTCGCCTGTTGTTTTCTACCACATTCAATGACATTCTGTCAGGGATGTGGGTGTTCAAGCGGGAACTCCTGTCGAGGATGAGACTCGAGAGTGACGGTTGGTCGTTTTCACAGGACATCAAGATCGAGGCATTCAGCATGAATGGCACGAGGTGTGGAGAGATACGGATTCCCTACGAGGTCAGGCTAGGACAAGTCAAACTACCTGCCTGGCGGGCCGGGGTCTCGGCGCTCATCGAGCTCTTTCTGAAGAGATTCCGCGGAAGGCGGAAAATCACGGCGGCCCATGATGAAAGTCCTTTGGGTTGATTAGATGATCGAAAAGACGCGTTTCAGGACATTCTCGAAGCCAGAGTCGATTAGGAAATTGCTCGCCCGCGCCACACAGAAATCGCTATTGCTCAACATCCAAATAGAAGCATACACGCTGAAATTCCACTCGAGATTCTCCGACCAGACCGATCTTTCGAAGGACCACTTGATTCTCGAGGCCCTTTTCCCGAGCTATGGCAATGAGCTCTTGAGCTCCAATCGCTTCATGACAGTCTCATTCTCTACTGGCAACTTCTTGATCGACTTCAAGGTACCCTTTGACAAGGGATGGAAGGAAGACGGCTCCTGGCTCTGGAAGATCGAATTTCCCGAAGTCGCGACCCTGAGGCCCTCGAGGAGATTCTATCGAGTCGAGCCCTCGGTCGATTCCCCGGTGAGAGTCTATTTCGAACTGGACGACGACCTCGTGCTGGGAAACGTGATCGATCTCTCGGAGGGAGGGCTTCTCTTCATCTCCAAAGTCAGGGCACCGGTCCTCGAAACAGGGAGGCTGATCAAGGACATTCAGCTGAAATTGCCCGGCAGAACGGTCAGGATGGACGCAAAGGTCGTAAGGATAACCTCGGTGAATTGCGCAATTGCGATCACAGACATTTCCAATGCTGACAGGCATGCGCTGAGGGAATATACGGAGAACCGTGTCGCCGAGATCCGCCGCGGTTTCGCCATCTAAGGGCTTCGGACCCTATCTGCCAATGAGACTTATCCGCCTCGCAATCCTCCTCGCAGGGATCGTAGTCTGCCGTATTCGGGCTGCTTTATACCGCATACTATCGCGACCTGCTCATTGATCCCGGATCCGGTGTGGTCTTATCGACAAAAGGTGCGATAGCCTTGGCTTCATTGTGCTCCAAACTCCTCTGAAGCCGGGGAGGATTCACCGGTCGAGGGCCGGTGAATCCCCATCTATGCGCGAGGAGATATGATTACTCCATGGTGAATATCGCTGTGCCTACGTCAGAATAGGATGTTGACTTTCCCGTCTCTGTAAATGCGGCGAATAACATATAAGAGCCTGTTTCATCGAACGGAGGCGATGTCAGTGTTTCCGCCGTGAAGGCCGGGCCCGAGAAGGAATAACCTCGCTCGAACTCCATCCCGGAGACTATCGGCATCACACCCTCCACCCAGACGCATTCGCCAAAGCCAGCAGGGGTCCAGAACTCACCGGATGGCGTCAGCAGGACAACGCACACATCCGCGATCAGGCAAATTGGGAGGTCCGCCTGTAAGCTGATCGTCAGCGAATCAACGCCCTGGGTATATGTGTCCTTATCTGTCGATACAGAAAGGAAAGGCTCACCGTCGAATATGAATGCCGCCGTCGATATATTCGATATCGGTTGGAAGGTTCCCTCCTCAAAGGCAACCATTCTCACCATATATTCGCCTGACTTCGTGACCATCGGCTTGCAGCAAGGCAGGAGAGAACTCCACCACTGCATCTCCAGCTCGAAATCAGTATCGACCTGATACGCTGACAGAACAGGCGATATGCCATCAGCCCAGCAAGCCTCGGTCATGGAAGCGGACCAGTGCCTCTCCTCAGGTCCGCCAAGGTCGTAGGTAAGCACCAGGTAGAGATCGACCTTCGCAGGTTCATCCGTATTGAGTATGCCGATGTCCATCTCGAGAGTGTCGCCGCGCGAGTATTCCGCAGCATTTATCGAGACCTCTACTACAAACTCTCCCGCGACCTCCTTGCCCTCTCCAGAGAGACCGATGCAAAGCGATGCAGTATCCGGATCATCCGATTCGATAGTCAGTTCCGCCTCGAAAATCCCCTCCGTATCCGGAGCGAAGACCACCTTGATCTCGAGGTCCTCGCCTGACGAGAGAACCATCGGCAGGGAGCCCTCGTAGGAAGGTGTGAATGCAGTATCGTCCGTGACGATATGCCCGACGGTCAGATCGGCGTTGCCGACATTCGCTATCCAAAGGGACCTTGATGACTCATCTCCGACCTCCACGTCGTCGAAATCGATCTCACTCTTATCGGTACTGATGTCGGGCGCCGGGATCTTGTACTCGGTCCTGCCGTCTTCGACAGCCGGTGGCAGTTCTGTATTACCGGCAATGTCGGTGCTTATCGTGTAGAGCTTGTACGTCCCCTGGCCGGCTGGGCAATCGAAATCGAATTGGCCAACCGTCCCGGTTTTGGCCGCGCCATAATCGAGCCACTCGCCGCCATTGTGCTGATACCAAAGCGAGGTCTCTTCGACTCCCGACCCATCATCGCTCGCCGAGAATGAGACGACGAAGACGGAGTCTCTCGTGATGGATGGCGCGATAGCGCTCGAAGCGGGTGGCGTCGTATCGACGGTTATGGAGTCATCGGCCCCACCAGTGCTCTCCGCATTCGAGGCCTTGTCGTACGCCTTTGTAAAGAACTCATAGTAACCATCGAGTTTCGTCTTCGGGGTGAATTGGAGTGTGCCGGATGACTGCTCATAGTTCTCAGCGAGCGCCCATGTGCCCCTGTTGTAGCGGTAGTAGACTTCGAGCGTCTTCACGCCGCTGGAAGCGTCCGAACTCGTGAATTCGACCTGAATAGGGAATCTGTTCGTCAGTGAATCGGCGATTGAGCATGATGAATTCGGCCTCGCCCGGTCGATTACGATCGAGCCATCTGCCCCTGCGGGAGCCTCCTCGACATTGCCGGCACAGTCGGAAGCCCTGGTGTAGAACTCATACGTGCCATCCGCGTTGCTTGCCGGGGAGTAGTCGAATGTCCCGGCTGCGTCGCCTGAGCTCAGCCCCGAATCCGTGAAAGTGCCGCCGTTGTAGCTCACCCACAGGGTGACGCTCGCAAGCCCGGAAAGAGCATCATCAGCCGTATAGCTGACTTGGATCGGGAATGAGTTGGAGTAATCGGCGCTGATATCGGCTACTGAGACGGGGGCAATGAGGTCGAAGACGACCACGGCGTCCGCCGCATCGGGCGCAGCCTCGACGTTGCCGGTTCCGTCGGTGGCAATCGAGTAGAACCGATACACACCGTCGGAGATCACATCTGGCGTATATACGAAATCGCCCGTTTCGCCAACCTCGACCAGGCCGCTGTCGCTGAATTGCGACCCGTTGATCGACACAAAAAGAGAGACCGATGCAACATCTGAATGTGAATCTGAAGCGACAAATTGCAGAATCAGTGGGAATCCTGAAGCGTAATAGTCGGCATAGCTCACGGCCGAATTAGGCGCCGTCCTGTCGTATGTCAGGGAGCCACCGTCCGCTTCTTCGGGCAGCTCCTTGAGGTTGCCCGCCATATCCGCAGCCCGTGTTGCGAACTCGTAAATCCCCTCGCCGCTCTCAGGTGTGAACTCAAAGGAACCTTCTGTGGATACCGGAGAGCCGGATATGTCCACGTAATTTCCTGAGCTCTCCCAATCACCGCCACCGAAGCGGAACCACAGCTCGATCCGGTCGAGGCCGCTACGAGCATCGTGCGCCGTATAGGGCACACTCACCGGCGTCTTGTTCGCATAAATCCCACCCGACGGGAGGCCGGCCGCTGATGTCGGCTTTGTCTTGTCGTATATCGTAGCTGTGGGTGCGACGCCGGGGAGGAGCTCTCGGTTACCCGCGTTGTCAACTCCGCGCGTGCAGAAGCCGAATGTTCCCTCACCCCACGCAGAGACATCGACCTCAATCACGCTGCCATCTGCGGGACCCGTCTGACCGGTGTCCTGCCACACTCCGCTCGTCAGTATCCAGGCGGAGACCTCGCTAACTCCGGAGACTGCATCTCCTGCGGTATAGCTCAGGAGTATCGAATGCGTGTTGGAGTAAGGGGGCGAGTCACAAGACGTTTGGGGTGCCGTCCAATCAATTATTGTTTGTACATCGGGTGTTTCTGACGATGCTTCCGAGTGACCCGCCCCGTCCGTGGCAGTTGTATAGAATTGATACGTTCCCTCTCTTTCCACGACCGGCACATAGTAGAATGTCCCTGTCCCTCCCAGATCGGCCATTCCGCTGTCTTCCCACGACCCGGTTCCATATCTGACCCAGAGTCTGACGGATTCCACCTCGCTCCAATCATCATCGGCGGTGTAGTTGACTTCCACGGGGAAGCCGGTCCCGTACTCGGCGCAGCTTGCAGATGAAATCGGACTCGAAAGGTCGAGTGTCAGCACCAGGTCGGCCGTCTCAGGCGCTTCCTCCTCGTTGCCAAGGGAATCGATTGCAATCGACCAGATCTCATATATGCCCTCCTGCGGAGGTAGGAACTGGATAGAGCCCGAAACTGATGCCGCTGGCGCGACATGCAGCCGGTCGTATGACACTGCCTCCTCACCGAGTGAATACCAAATCTCCACCCACTCCACATCGGAGCAGAATAGGCCATCGCCCTCGGCGTCGGATGCCTCGTAGAAGAGAGTGACGGGTGACGACCCGGATAGGGTAGGTCCCCAGACTGTCGATTCTGGGACAGTCGTATCCACTCCCGTCTCGAAGTCGTAGTCCTTCGGGAAAGGCTCAATGAGAGCCTCCTCATTGATGCCGACCGTGCAGAAGCGGTAGCGGCCATCCCCATCAGCTGCGGGGAAAATCAGCGCTCCGCCCTCGGCAGCAGAATCGAGGCCACTGTCCGACCATTCGCCTAGCCAAGTCACGCCATCAGACGAGTGCTTGTACCAGAGCTCGACATGGTCCAGCGGGACCTCGCCGACATCGGCCTCATATTGAAGCACGACAATATCTTCTGCTACGCCAGTGTCTTCAAAGCAATGCGTGATTACGTAGCCGGGGTTATAGTCCGTGACGCAGTCGGCACTAACCTTCATCGGTTCCAGATTGCCCGAATTGTCACGCGCGATGGTGAAGAACTCGTATATCCCGATCCCGTATGGCGGCGTGTACATAATGCTCCCGGCTGCGCCGCTCGCATAGAGGCCGGTGAACTCCCAGTCATCTGAATTGGGCGTCTCGACCCGAGTCGAGAATCTGACGTATAGCTCCACTCCCTGAGCTCCCGAGACCTCATCCATAACCTCGAACGCCACTTCGAAGCTCAAGTCGTTGGAGAGTTCCGGCGAAGTCGAGGTCGAAACCGGGAGGCCGGTATCACGCCTGAGAGAACATGCCCTCATCTGTGTGAGCTCCTCGACGTTTCCAGCCCGGTCGTAGGCAGCGGTCACGAACTGGAAGGTCCCATCCAGTCCTGCGAAATCATAGGTCAATTCTCCAGAGGACTGACTGCTCTGAAGCCCGGTGTTCATCCAGGGGCTATCGTTACGCGAGACAAAAAGCTGCACAAGCGTAACGCCAGTCAGAGCGTCGGACGCGCTGAATTCAACGTCAATAGTAGCGGCCGAAGTCGCAGTCGAGTTGACATGACAGGATGAAACAGGTGGCGTCCTATCGAGGACGATCACGTCATCAGCACCCTCAGGCGGCGCCTCCTGGTTCGAGGCCAGGTCAGTTGCTCTCGTCATGACCTCGTATTCCCCGTCGCCGAACTGCGGAGTTATGTCGATTGGATCGAGCGAAAAGGTGCCATATTGGCCGCTTTTTGCCACGAATGAATTCTGCCAGAGAGACTGCCCCGAATACCTGTAGTAAAGGTGAGTCCTATACACACCGGATCCGCTATCCGATGCAGTGAATTGGACCGTAAATGGGACCGAATTGGCATAATCGGCTGTCCAACAGGACGATTCTGGCATCTTCTGGTCGAAGACCACGGACGCGTCCCCAACCGATGGGGCATCCTCTTCATTGCCCGCGAGGTCCCTGGATATGCTGTAGAACCGATATATTCCATCTCCTTTATTGAAGGCGAATGTGAACGATCCTGCATCAGATGAGATGGTCTGGCCAGTATCTATCCAGGAGCCGCCATTGAATGAATACCAGAGCGAGACATCATCGACCTCGTAGTTGTCGGAGGCGCTATAATCCACCTGGACTGTGCTCTTGTTTGTGTTTCCGACGCATGCACATGATGACTGCGGATCCGTGATATCATATATGACGTTGCAGTCCGCCGACGCTGGCGGCTTCTCGACGTTGCCATTCATGTCAACGCTGATGGTATAGAACCGGTAACCCCCCTCACCGGAGGGCGCCATGAAATTGTAGGAGCCGGCCTCGCCGGATCGCGTCAGCCCGCTGTCCGACCAACTGCCACCCTCGAAACTGGACCAGAGCGTGGTCCTATCGACGCCGCTGAGGCCGTCACCTGCAGTGAAATCCACCGCAATCGGGACCGCATTCCAATAGAGCGCAATTCCAGCATCAGCGCTCGACATAGGCGCTATGTTGTCGTAGATCGTCGATGAGTCGGGCGAACCGGGCGGGTCCTCCACGTTATCTGCATTGTCCTGCGCTATCGTGTAGAATCCATAGACGCCATTATCATGCGTTAGCTCCACGCTGAAACTGCCGGCAGGATTGCTCGAAGAATACTCCGATTCCATGAAGCCGCCGCCATTGAAGCGGTAGTATAGCGTCACGAGCTTGACACCGGCGTGGTCGTCATCGGAGGCGTAATCGACTACTATACTGCTCGAAGTGCTCCGTTGCGGAGCCGTGCAATAGGAGGTCGGCGGGACGTAGTCGTCATAGACTATTGGCCCATCGAGCTCGCCAGATGCCGGGTGGCGTCCAGCGCGACCGTAGCTGTCGGTCGCCTCGAAATGGTATTGAGCAACTCCATCCTCTGGGATGCGCCCCGTCCAGGTATAGGTGCCGTCATCGGTCGTTCCCGAGTCGAAGGTCATGTTGTGAGCTGTCCCATTCACATAGATCTCTATCGTCTCTGGTGGCAGCCCTGCCTTGTTTTTGTGGTGAACCGAAAATGTGAAATCCACGTCGGTCCGGCCATAGCTGGGCGTATAGGCATGGTCTGAGAGCTCCGGGCCCCCGCCCTCTCCAAATACGAGATATACCGTGCCGCCATTTATGCCGGTTGCGCCGATGAGGATATCTCCGCGACCGTCACGCTGTATATCGCCAGTTATATCGACTGAAGTTCCCGCCTGTCCCCAGTTCAAATATCCGAGGAATGAAGCGTCCGAGTCTTCCAGACTGACATTCTGAGACCACCCGGTTGACTTCCCAAAGATGAGATATGCCTGCCCACCGTATGAAGCGCCGTCTCCATTGTACGAAGCCCCGATCATTAGGTCGTCGATGTTGTCACCGTTGACGTCACCCTCGCTTGCGAGGGCGCACCCGGCCATATTGTATATGCCCTCGCCGAGATACGACGCGTCCGCATCGGCGAGGCTATTCCCCATCTCCCAACCGGATGATTTGCCGAAGATCACATACGCCTTACCCGAATAAAATCCCGAATCTCCATTGTATTGTGAGCCTATGACGAAATCATCGAAGCCATCGTCGTTCAGGTCGCCGCCGCCCGAGAGCTTCATGCCCGCGTAGTCGCCGCTGTTTTCACCGATGTAGGAAGCATCGGATTCGGATAAACTCGCATCCTTGGTCCAGCCGAAGTCCTTGCCGAGTATCAGGTAAACCTGACCTGCACCCGTATCAACCTCTTCGTTGTAGATGTCCGAAATTGTGAAATCATCGAAACCATCATTGTTGACGTCGCCGGCGCCGCAGACCGTGTACCCAGCTCCTTGTTCACCTGCTCCGATAAAAGATGCGTCCGAGTCCGCCAGACTCGTATCCATCGTCCAACCGCCATATTTACCGAAGATGAGAAATGCGTAGCCCGGATTACTGAAGCTCGGTGCACCGATGACTATGTCGTCGAGGCCATCCCCATTGACATCACCCGCTCCAGAGACCGAGAAGCCAGCGTAATCCGTTTCTGCGATTCCGATGAATGAGGCATCGACATGCGCGAGACTCGTGTCCATCGCCCAGCCATGGGCCTTACCCAGAATTAGATAGGCTTGTCCGGCGTCATCGGAGCCTTCGTCGTTGTACGCAGCGCCGATCAAGAAGTCATCGTAGCCATCGCCGTTGACATCACCCGCTCCGGCGATGCATTGCCCGGCCCTATCACCTTCTTTCTCACCAATGAACGAAGCCTCCGCAGTCGCTATGCTGGCGCTAGTCACCCATCCGCTTTCCCTGCCGAAGATGAGGTAGGCCTGGCCGGCCACATTACCTCCCTCGTCGTTGTAAGGCGCCCCAACTGCGAAATCCTCGAAGCCATCACCGTTGACGTCGCCGACTCCGACGGCGGACGCGCCCAGGTTGTCGCCACTCACCTCCGCAACGAATGAGCCGTCTGAGTCTTCGAGACTCATGTCCTTTGTGAAGTCACCACGCGCAGTGCCAAAAGACAGAAGCGCAATGATGACGATTGCCAATAGGAATGCCCTTGTCATGCCCCGGTCCTCCCTGTAGTTGTGCAGCAATGCCTAAAAGAGGAAGTGCCAGGCCTTTCCAAGCGGCCGGAACATTAAGGGGCGGCTCCGACCAGGAAGGCATCGCCGCAACTGCCGAAAATGTATTGGATTGTTGGCTCTTCTTTTAGCATGAATTAGGCCGATTATCATCGATTTTGTGCGCTTAATTTTCGCTTTTTGGCAAAAGAAATCCCGCCGACGCTCGAGATTGACCGCTATGAGCCGAATTGAGCGGTTATGCACATTTACTTCGCTTATTGCGTTGCGGCTTTATTTCCTAGTTTTGTACCTTTTCGTCCAATTAGGGGACAATTGATTGTCCGAAAAGGTACAAATCCTGGACACAGAGTGAATGACTAGGTGGATAGCCCTTAAACTGGCTCTGAATGACCCTTAACGAACCTCCGGAGACGTCCCATAATCCATAATCTTCCCCTGATCCGCATTCAATAGGGCGATGTACCAGTCCAGAAGTCTTCCCACCGACGATTGAATTCTTCTATAACTAGAGGTTGGGGAAATGTAATATGCTGAGACGAGATTTGGGCATAGTTTGCATTTGTGACTGCTTTGGCCGTTCAAGGCGCGGAATGCCTTCTGAAATCAAATGGGATATAGAGCATGCGTGAAGTCGAGACGGAGAATTCTATACGACAGATAGTGAGAAGCTCAGTGGAGTCTTATGCTTCTGGATTCGAGGCCAGGCATTTGGCCGAGGCCGATGATCCGGACGGCACGATAAACATGAAGATCCATAATGTATTTATCGCCGCCCTCGGAAAGGACATTCAATACTACACTGCTCTTGTCAGGTCGCTGGATAGCTCACTTGGGAACCTACTCGAGAGAATGGCAATCAATATCGCCAAGCTGTTCTATGAAGTGCATCAGAGTGTGGAGGGGCCGCTCTATTCCAGCCAGACGAAGATCATCGCGGAACTGCTTGAAGGCTACAAGAACAGGAACAATCCTCTGAAGCCCAGCATTGACCACTATCGAAGGCTAAGAGATATGGAGCCAGAAAGCGGAGCGGGGATCAAAACTCATGTGAGTGACTACTATCTGATAGACCCGGAGACTCAGAGACACTATCTGATTGAGCTGAAAATAGGTGGGGACCTGGATAATAAGAAGGCTCGGGCGGAGAAGGAAGCCATCTTCGAGCAATACGCGATACTATCCAATCTACTTGGGAATGAGGCGGACATTCGCTGCTTTTTTGCCACCGCCTATAACCGATTTGGCGAGGGCAAGGAGTGGAATCAGACCCGAGTCTTGCAGTTTTTCGCAAGAGAGGAACTTCTCATCGGAAGGGACTTCTGGGATTTTGTTTGCTGTGCCCGAGGAGGATATGAGATAGTGATCGACGAATACAGCGCCTCCGCCCATTTGATAATGAAAGCCCTGGAGAGCATTAAAGGCAGATATTTGCATGATTGATAGGTTTCAGATTTACAATCAGGACGCCCTGGAGACCCTAAGGCAGATTCCCGACAAATCGATCGATTTCGTCCTTACAGACCCGCCGTACAACCTGAGTCAATACTCCACTGGAAACATGAAGTTTGACTGGAGAGCGGATGTGAACAATGACCTGGCGGAGTGGGACCGTGATTTCGATCCCGCTGACTTGAAGGATGAATTCATCAGGATACTCAAGCCGACCGGGAACATCTTCGCATTTTGCTCCTATAACCTGATCGGGAGATGGCATGAGATATATGACCCGATCTTTGACACGTTCCAATTCTTCGTCTGGCACAAGAGCAATCCCATCCCGAAATTCAGGAAGGCCGGCTTCTTGAATAGCTGCGAGTTGATCGTTTGCATGTGGAACAAGGGACACACCTGGAATTTCGGCAAGCAGAATGAGATGCACAATTTCTTTGAGTGTCCAATATGCATGGGGCCGGAGCGGCTTCAGGATCCGAAGCATCCCACGCAGAAGCCGCTGAGATTATTGAAACACCTTACCGGCATCGCATCCAACGAGGGTGATACAATCCTCGATCCATTCATGGGTGTTGGCTCGACAGGGGTCGCCGCATTGGAAATGGACAGGAAGTTCGTGGGCATCGAGATCGAAAGGGAATACTTCGATGCCGCCAAGAAGAGGCTGCAGAGTGTCCAGCCTGACATCTTCTCGATCCAGAATAGAGCCGCTGCGCTAATCAGCTAGTCCGTCCCGGCGGTCCCCAACGCCACGCCCTCATATCTACCCAGACAACATCAAATATGCGCCTCGAAGAACTTCCTGAAATGGAAACCGTATATCGCGAGCGTCAAAGCGAGCGGAATCAGGCGAGGCCGCCGGAAGAGCGTCCAGAAGAAAAGGTGCCAATAATGCAGCCGCTCCTTGCCGAGAATGCCCAACAAGATGACGGACTTCGGCACAGCCTGCAGATGACTTATCTTCAAACGCGCGGCCTTGCTCCTTCGAGGTCTATGTTCCTTCAAGAATCTCCGCACCCGCTCATAATATGCCGATGACGCATAAATCCGCCGAACGATCTTCTTATAGCCCTCTATCAGAGTGCTACGGTCCATCCGGGGCACGAAATTCATCGACAAGACTGTGCTATCGCCGTCAAATTCATCGAGCAGCCGGCCCTCGTTCTCGAGCCGCTGATAGAGCTTCGTGTCGCGGGGTGCATTCAAAAGGCCGACCATCGCACTGACGATCCCAGAATCCTGAATGAAGGTGCTTATCCTCTCGAAGATCGTGGGCGGATCGCTGTCGAAGCCCACGATGAAGCCCGCCATCACCCTCAGGCCCGCACTTTGGATCTTCTTCACGCTCAAAAGAAGATCCCTGTTCGCGTTCTGCATTTTGTTGCATTCGGTCAGGGAATTGTCGTGCGTCGTCTCGATGCCAATGAAGACCGCGCTGAAATTAGCGTGTATCATCTGCTCCATCAACTCGTCATTGTCGGCGATGTCGATCGAGACTTCCGTCAGGAAATTGAATGGACGCTTCCTTTCTTCAGACCAGTCGATTATGGCCGGTAATACAGAGCCCAATAGTTTGTTGCTATTTCCGATAAAATTGTCGTCAACGATAAATACGTCCCCGCGCCACCCCCGAGCGTAGAGCGCGTCGAGCTCCGAGACCATCTGCTCCTTGCTCTTGGTCCGGACTTTCCGGCCATAGAGCAGAGAGATATCGCAGAATTCGCAATCGAAAGGACAGCCACGAGAATATTGAAGGTTCATCGTCGCATATTTCTTCAGGTCCACCAGTTCCCAGAGCGGGATGGGCGTCGCGGCCAACTTCAAGTATTCGGAAGATGTATATATCGGCTTCGCCTCGCCTCGCTCCAAATCACTTAGGAAAGGAGGAAGAGTGACCTCAGCCTCATTCAGGACAAGGTAATCAACGTCCTCCCGAAAATCCTCATACTCGACGGTGAACAAGGGCCCGCCCGCAACCGTCTTGACGCCCGCTCTCTTGCACCTTGCGATGACCTCTTTTGCAGATGGCTTCTGAATCGACATCGCGCTTATGAAGACCAGCTCTGCCCACTTGAGATCACTCTCCTTAAGCCTGGTCACGTTCAGGTCAACCAGCCTCTTCTCCCAATGCTCGGGGAGCATAGCGGCAACCGTCAGAAGGCCCAGGGGTGGCTGAGCCGCCTTCCTTGAAATGAATTTAAGTGCGTGTTTGAAGCCCCAGAACGTGTCCGGGCACTCGGGATAGATTAGCAATACTCTCATTATCTCTTTTCCTTATGATCTTTATGGAGGATTCCATTCAATAAAAAGTCTGTAATAGCGTCGATGGGCGGGCCGCCTTGGTTCCGCCTCTGTCCAAGCACC
>JAFGIT010000053.1 GCA_016929465.1 Candidatus Coatesiibacteriota bacterium
TTCTAATAGCAATAATGACCGATTATAAGCCCAACGGGGGATTCAAAAAAAGCCCAAATCTCAAACCTATCTGATTATTGGGGGGGCGCTACTCATGTTGATATAAGTCCCACGCTAGAGTATCGTATGATTTGCTGGCTTGGGGGTGATTCAGAAGGTGCTGTTGAATTGAGGAGAGCATTGCAGGCGATCCGGAGATCGAAATGACAGAAGACAAAATCCCACGATTGGACAAGTCCGCCTTCTCTGTGGTCTCCCTCGAGGACGCGGACAATGACCTGGAATATTGGCTTGGCAAGACCCCCGAAGAGCGGCTTTCGGCAGTGGAAATAAACAGGTGGCTGGTCTATGGCTATGACAGAGCTACAGCAAGACTTCAAAGAGTTTTTGAGGTTGCTGAACTCGAGCGGGACTAGATACCTCCTGGTAGGAGGCCATGCCGTCGGATACTACGGTTATCCCCGAGCAACAGGAGACATGGACGTCTGGATCCCGACTGACAAGAAAAACGCTCATGCAATCATGGGAGCTCTGCGCCAATTCGGGATGCCGGCGAATCAGACAGTCGAATCGCTTATTATGCAGCCTGGACAGATCATCAGGATGGGATATCCGCCAGTTCGAATCGAACTCCTGACAAGTATTTCGGGAGTTGAGTTCGATGAGTGCTTTGCCAACAGAGAGATGGCTGAGATCGATGGCATACCCGTCAATATTATCTCTCTGCCCATGCTCAAGAAGAACAAGCGGGCCAGCGGCCGGCTCAAGCACCTCGAGGATCTTCGGCATCTCGCATAGCCTGAAGCCACACGTCTTATCCACGGCCGATGGGGCCGCGGAAAAAGGTGAGGGCAGGCTCAAAAAAAGCCCGCCCTGAAATACCAATCAGCTTGCTAGTTCGTAGCCCTTCTTGACGGCGGCGAGGTTTAGCTCCAGGAATTCCTTCTTCTTCTGGAAGCTCTCCTCGACCACATTCAGCACCGTGTCGAACTCAACGACGTTCGTCAGCGCGACATAAGCGCCAAGCGCCACCATGTTCGCGGCCTTGCCGTTTCCGAGCTCCATCGCGACCTCGTTTGCCGGCACCGTCTCGATGCGGATGTCAGTTCTGTCGGAGGTCGTGTCTATCAACGAGCTATTTATTAGCAGCAGCCCGTCAGAATGGACTCTCGGCCCGAATTTGGCCAACGAAGGCTTGTTCATGACGACCACCGTCTTCGGGGAGTAGATGATCGGGGAGCCGATCGGGTCATCTGAGACCACGACCGTGCAATTGCACGTCCCGCCGCGCATCTCAGGGCCATAAGAAGGTATCCAGACAACTTCCTTCCCTTCCTTGAGCCCTGAAAGCGCCAAGAATTTCCCGAACAGGAGAACGCCCTGTCCGCCAAAACCAGCTACAATCAGTTCTGTAGTCAACTTATCTCACCAGACTTTCCTTTAATGTGGTTCTATATCCTCATGTCGCCTTCGGTTCTACGACACGTCACCATCTGGGCTCTTGAAGACTCCCAGCGGATAGTAGGGCACCATTTCCTCTTCGAGCCGCTTCTGGGCCTGCTTCGGTGTCATGCCCCAGTTAGTTGGGCAGGTCGAAAGCACCTCGACGAAAGTGAAGCACTTGTTCGCAACCTGAAGCTCGAATGCCTTCTTGATCATCCTCTTGGTCTTGATGATCTCCTTCGTCGAATGCGTTGAGGTCCTTGCGATGAAGCCTTCTGTCTTCAAGCTGGAGAGAAGCTCACACATCCTGATCGGCCAGCCGATGTGTGCCGTGTCTCGACCGTAGGGCGAAGTCGTCGTGATCTGGCCCGGCATCGTGGTCGGCGCCATCTGGCCACCAGTCATTCCATAGACCGTGTTGTTGATGAATACAACGGTGAACTTCTCGCCCCTGTTGCAGGCATGAACGATCTCAGCCATCCCAATCGATGCGAGGTCGCCGTCACCCTGATAGGTGAAGACGATGAGGTCCGGACGCGCTCTCTTCGCTCCGGTCGCGACCGCGGGTGCACGGCCGTGAGATGCCTCGAAGAAGTCGGTGTTGAAGTAGTTGTATGCGAGAACCGAGCAACCGACGGGCGCGATGCCGATGGTGCGCTCCCTTATATCGAGCTCATCGACGCACTCGGCGACTATCCTGTGGACTATGCCGTGCGAGCAGCCGGGGCAATAGTGGGTTATTACGGGAAGAAGCGCTTCTGGTCTTTTGAAAACCACCTTGTCCATCATCTCTTGTCCACCTCCTCGCCCTTCAGAACCTTCTTGATCTGCTCAATAACCTCATCGGGCGGCGGAACGATGCCGCCGGTCCGCCCGTAGAATTGTATAGGCTTCGTTCCCTCGAGCGCTATCTTGATGTCATCGAGCATCTGGCCCGTTGACATCTCCACGCAAAGGATGGATTTAGCCTTCTTTGAGGCTTCGCGAAGCTGAGCGTAGGGGAATGGGAAGAGCGTGATAGGTCTGAATAAACCCACCGAGATGCCCTCATCCTCGAGCAGCTTGATTACCGTCTTGCATATTCTCGCCATGGAGCCGTACGCCGTGATGAGAATGTCGTATTCTCCGTCGCAGTTGTAGAGCTCCCAGCGGAGTTCGTCCTTCGCCATCGCGTCGTACTTGGCCTTGAGTTCCCAGCTGTTTCTCTCGAGCTCCAGCGGATCGAGGTAGAGCGAGTTGATCACGTTCCGCTCTCTTCCGCCCTTGAAGCCTGTCGCTGCCCACGTCTTGGGCGGCAACTCCGCCTTCTTGCGCTCCTTGAACTCGACCGGCTCCATCATCTGACCGATCAGGCCGTCTCCAATCACCATCACCGGGGCACGATACTTGTCCGCGATGTCGAACGCCTCGATGATCAGGTCCGCCGCTTCCTGTACTGTCGATGGTGCAAGCGCGAGTATCCTGAAATCTCCGTGCCCGATCCCTCGAGTCGCCTGGAAGTAGTCGGACTGCGCGGGAAGAATCCCACCCAATCCGGGGCCGCCGCGAACGATATTCACGAGCACCACCGGAAGGTGAGCGCCGGCGATATAGGAAAGGCCCTCTGACATCAAACTGATACCAGGCCCGGATGAGGAGGTGAAGACGCGCTCGCCGACTCCGGCCGCGCCATATAACATGTTGCTCGCGGCAACCTCGCTTTCCGCCTGGAGGTAACACCCTCCGACCTCGGGAAGCCGCCGCGAAAGGTATTCAGGTATCTCATTCTGTGGGGTAATGGGATACCCGAAGAAGAGCTTGCAGCCGGCCATAATCGCGGCCTCGGCAAGCGCTTCGTTTCCTTTCATTAGGACTTTTGCCATATAAACAACCCCTTCTTCTCTCTAGGGTTCATTATGAAACAAGTGGTTGAAGATTACGTACGCCTATTTGTACACCTCGATCGCCACATCCGGGCACGACATAGCGCAGAGCGCGCAGCCGATACAATCGTCCGGATTCACAGCCTCGGAGTAGAAATAGCCCTTTGCATTTATCTTTGTGGACATCGCAAGAACACCCTTTGGGCAAGCGCCTATGCACAATTCACAACCCTTGCACAGGTCCTTGTCGATGACCACACGTCCTGTTGCTTTAACCTCTGGCATCTCTCCCTCTCTCAGACATATCCGACCCCGTCTCCCAGGGCAATAAAACGTATCTTTTAATGGCAAAAATCGGCGCGGACAATGAAGAGCCATCAATTTTATCAGCTACCGATTCCATTACAGACATGAATCTTACATCAACTCCGAGCCTTTCCGCAATCGACTCCGCTAATTCGAGGCCATGAATTACCATCTCCGGGGTGGTGTTATTAAGCAGGTGGGTATTCGAGACTATTCCACTCACTCGGAGACCAGACGCCTTCTCTATCTTGTTCAGGACGGTCATGCTGCCATCCGCGTCGGCAGTGAACGGGCGATTTGCGTTGACGACCGCGAGAAGGTCATAGTCGAGGTGCTTCGTTCCGTCGAACAGCGACGAAAGCACACGACTTCCCGCAGCCTCTCCTCCGACGTCGAGAACGACGCCCGCTGTCTCGTCCTGGATCGCGCCGGCTATCCCCGGCAGGATTATTGGCAGGTCCGCCCAGGCCTTGTCACCCTCCGGTGCGACGAGTTCGACATCTGAGCGGCCCAGAATGCCCGTTGCCTCCCTGCTGCGGAAGTAGGGATTTACTATATCGAGGTCCACTATCTTCACGCGGTCCCGAATGGTCCTGAGAGCGAGCGCGAAGTTCAGAGAGACCTCCGTCTTGCCGCTCCCATAGTCACCAACGAAGACTGTCAATCTACTCGTCCGGAATCCAATGGTATGTTTCATCAATCCCAACCTTACATAATTCAGTGAGAATAGCAAATGGTTTTATATGGGACGGATGATTCGCCATCTTCCCCGAATGAATCCATACAGACTGCCGCTATTGCCTGTGAATATTCAGATGGCTGAGGCCGTGAGCGGTCAGCTCTTGCTGCGTCTCCGTCGGTCCCGATAGAGCATGTATGAGACCGCTAAGTCAGCGCTCTTCCGGATCATGAGCGCAAGTAGCTTGTCGAGCAGCACCAGCGGCCGCTTCAGCAAATAGACCGGATTCAGTGACGAGAAGATCGAACGAAAGACAGAGATGAATCCGACGCCCTGGATGTGGGCAAAACGCCTCTTGCTGCGAGCGAGGTGTGCGAGTGCGAACGCCCTGATACCGACTCTCGCGGCTTTCTCCTTTTGAAGGAGGACGCAGAGGTCGTAGCGGTCCTTTCGCAGCTTCTTGAGAAAATCCTTGCCGAGCTGGAAGCTTACGGAGCCCACGCGCCGCGCGGTGATGAACCTCGCGACCCCTTTCAGCCCCTCCAGGCCTATCGCAATGTCCTCCTGCACGCAGAGCGTAATCGATGCCTCGGGAAACTTGTGCTGCACGTCCCTGATGGCCTCGCGAAGGTGGTCGATGTCGGAGGTCAATATTATCAGTATGTTCGACAAATCCGCTAATTCTCCAGAGTCCATTGAGCTCAGAATCCCGGCTCGCATTCGCCACACCGCGAATGGACGACATATCAAGAGAATAATACTCGGGCCAATTGAGGATGTGTAGAGGCAGAATGCCCGTATTTGAGAGAAATGGGATTGACAGGTGTGCCTCAAATATAGATGATAATTGAAGCTATTGGTCTTTTGTGAGACCAA
>JAFGIT010000054.1 GCA_016929465.1 Candidatus Coatesiibacteriota bacterium
ATATCTCGGAATTTCAGATGTCGGAGACGGAGATAACTCAGAAGCAGTTCGAGGAGGTCATGGGCTGGAATGAGTCCTATTTCCGCGGCGAAGACCGGCCGGTTGAGCAAGTCACCTGGTATGACTGCGTGAGCTTCTGCAACGGAATGTCGGAGGCTGACCGTTTGACGAGCTGCTACACGATCACGAATATCGACTATGACGGAAATCACATAGCCTATGCCGAAGTCACATGCGACTTCGAGGCGAATGGGTACAGATTACCTACTGAGGCAGAATGGGAGTATGCCTGCAGGGCTGGTACTGCGACGCGGTTCTATACTGGAGATTCTGACTCGAGCCTTTGGCGAGCGGCGTGGTATGAAGACAACGCAGGCTCGAGGACGCATGATGTTGGCGAGAAGGACGCGAACGCGTGGGGCTTGTATGACATGCACGGCAATGTCTGGGAGTGCTGCTGGGATTGGTTCTCTGCGACCTATTATGGTGATCGGCCGAATCCTGACAGCGATCCTACTGGGCCGAGTGATGGCCCCGGTCGGATAATGCGCGGCGACTGCTTTAGCGGCAACGCCCACGGCTGCCGGTCGGCTAATCGCTACTACTACAGGCCGTACTACGTCGATAATGGCGTGGGCTTTCGTGTCGTGAGGGCGGGTTTGGAAGGATGAAGGCGGAGGGCTGAAGGATGAAGCTATTGCGGATTTCGTATGCTACTCTGCGAAGCGGCGCTCCGCTGCGAAGCACGAGTTGCGGATTGCGGATTAAGAGCAGCCAGAACTTCCCTTCAATTGCCTATAGGCTTAGCCCGCGCCTGAGCCTCATTTAATGCGACCTTGAAATATTGACGGATGGCGATTCTCTCATGTAATCTCCGCTCATGAATTCGAAGGACAAAGAGGCATTGATGACGGAAGAGTCGAAGGACGAGCGGCTAGCCAGGCTCGAGAAAGAGAACGCGCGTCTGCGCCTTCTTACGGATATCAATCGCCGTCTGCACGAGAGCCTTGACGTCGATCGCGTGCTGTTCACTATCGTCGAGGTCGCGACGAATTCGCTGGAGGCCGAGAGAAGCACGCTTTATGTCGTCGATAATGAAGCCGGGGAGATATGGTCCCGCATTCTGCAGGGCGAAAACGTCCGTGAGATACGGCTGAAGATCGGGGACGGCATAGCGGGCTACGTCGCAAAGACGGGCGAGACGGTCAACATCGCCGATGCACACAAGGACGACAGATTCGACCCCAACACAGACCTCAAGACGGGCTTTCGGACCCGCTCGATGCTCTGCATGCCCCTTGACGACCACGATGGCAAGCGCGTCGGCGTCATCCAGGTGATGAATAAGACGAACGGCGAATTTACCGAGGACGATGAGGAATATCTTGCCGCACTGGGCGTTCAGGCGGCCCTGTCGCTGCAAAACGCACAATTCGTGACCAACCTCTCTGAGCTCTCGCGGAAGAACGAGAGACTGGTCGAGCTCCTGGAGCAGCGGCTGAAGGACCTACAGGACCTGAAGATGGTCTCGATGAAGCACATGGCGAGGGGCATCGCGCACGAGGTCAATAACATGCTGGCTAAGATCAAGGGCGGAGCGCAGTCGCTGGAGCAGACCGTCGATGACCTCAAGGAGGTATTGAGGGCCGTGACCGAGGGTGAGGAGGTCGATGTCGATGAGCTGACCTACCTGGTCGAGGAGGGACTTCCCTTCCCATTGGAGGGGATTCTCGAGGGAAGCAACGGGATCGCGGAGATAGTCAAGCGGATCAGGGGATTCGTGAAGCTGGACCAGGGCGCTATCCAGTACTCCAAAATCAACGAGGACCTCAATGACGTCATAAAGGTCTGTGCGGCCGATTTGTCAGAGGCGAAAATTACGCTGAAGACCGAGCTGAATGATTTGCCTGCCATCGAGTGCCGGTCCCGCGAGGTCAACATGGTGATGCGAGAGCTCCTGCGTAACGCTATATACTACGCTAGCGACGGTAAAGACGAATCAGAGCCTCGGCTTATCCTGGTGCGGACTTCCCTCGGTGATGACGGCAAGTGCGTCGAGGCCTCATTCCTCGACAATGGCCCCGGTATACCCGAGGAGTCCTGGCAGAACATATTCGACCTATTCTACACCACGAAGCCGGAAGGATCGGGCTATGGGCTGGGCCTGTCGGAGTGTTACTCCGTCGTCAAGAGAAATGGCGGCAACCTGTCTGTCGAGAAGCTCGAGCCCGGCGATGAGAAGGAATACAACACCAGGGTGGTGCTTCGCCTTCCTGTCGTTCGTGAATGAGCTGCTTAAGGGTCGCTTTGGGCGTTAGCTCAGATCTGCATTCCCCCTCACGTGTTCATTGACCACAGCTTGCTGATCGTCTATTATCTTGTTGCCTGGCCTGAGATATCACCCTATGGGAAAGGAAGGTTAGCTATGGGAAGACCGGATCTCAATGGCTCTCCATCGCAAAGATTGGCTCTCTATGCATTGCTCAGCTGCTTGCTCCTTATAGCCGTGAATCCGGCAATGGCTGAAATATCGACCTCGGAGTGTGCCTGGCCCACTTCCTCAGGTAGTCAGAGAGGAGACCACTGCGCTAGTTGTCCCGGGCCGGAGAATCCAAGCCTGGTCTTCTCGAGAAGGTTCGATTTTGACGAGTATTTCTCCTGGCCATACATCGATGGAATTGGTCCGAATGATATCGTGGCAACTCACTGCTATACATCCGACGCGGGAAGCTATCCAATGCACATGCTGATTCTTCATTCAGACGGACACCTGATTCTATCCGAAAGTGGGGGCGGACATCGAGTCAGGGCTTTAGACAATGAGCGCGCTTACATATCAGATGGAGGCAATTTGGTCTGCTATCGCTATGACGGGTCACAACAATGGATGCTGGAGGATGCCGGATCATCTATTACGCCGTTGAATGATAGAGGTGTCGCAGTTTGGATCAATAATGGAACCAACAACCAATCGTATCTGGACATATACGGCGAGGAGGGCGAGCTAAAGGAGCGCATTCCCCTAATTCCTGCTTATACGCGAGGGACGAGATATTATAACGTATATAATTCTCCTGTTTTTGATGGCAATGGTCTTGCCGTCTGGAAAGTGAGTTGGCATGAACCGAATCCCTATGGGGGCGGCACCGGCGGCTCGACACTATATTATGAGAAGACCGACGATTGGGTGGATTACGATGGCTCGTCTTCGTACCCCGGCGAAGATTATGAGTGTTACAACATCTCTAAGTCAGGCTTCATGACCACCTACTTGGACGACATCCTCGTCTGGACCGGCGACTATGCTGCGCTCTATAGTGATCCTGCGTCCAAGACTGCGACATGGCGAGATTCATTCGAGGGTTACGGCTATCCGGCCTACGGCTACGCCTGCAGCGATCCATCGGGTGCTTGCAGCTTCCTGATCTATCAGTGTGACTTCATCGACGACTTCACCGACGACAAATATCTAACATTCGAGATCATGCACTCCGAACGAGATGGATCGAGTTGGACGCGAGTGCTTGACGAGTGGGACCCGCAGGACTGGCGCATTGACCAGGACGATCTAAAAGTCCACGGGCTCATTTGCGACTCTTTGGGCAACCTCTACATGGGAGTTAGGGGACATGTCCTCTCCTACACCCCTGATGGCGAGTTACGGTGGGACTTCCACTTGTCCAATGACGACGTAGAGGTGGCGGCCATAGATTCACGAGGAACTCTCTATGTTGCAAGGAGAACACATATCACGTCACGGCTGTTTGCCCTGTCAGATAGGGATCCAGAGAGGCCGAAGGTCCGGGCGAAACTTGTGGACGTTCCGTCCGATCAGATGTATCGGCCAGGCTATGAGCTGAGACTCTCCCTGCATCCATACAATTTCGGGTGGGACGAGACGGTCGATTGCTATATTGCCGTTCAGTTGCCGGACGATACTTGGTTGTTCAGGGCGGGCGGCGGCTGGACCGATGCTCCAACGCCGTGGCTAGAGAGCCTTCTGCTGCCCAATAGTTTTGAGATGATGGATTTTGCAGTGGACCTCGGCACAATCCCGCAGGGCACGCCCGATGGTCTTTATACGATCTTCGTGGGTTTTTCGAGGCCAGGTACTCTGGAGCCTGTCTCAGAGCTGTATCCTGTTGAATTCCGCGTCTCTCCAGTCAAGAGGCGCAGCTGATCATTTCGCCCCTCCAAGCGGCTTCTACCAAACTCGAATTCATGTCGAGTTCTCCATTGACCACGGGCCTCAGGCGCTGTAGTATTCTAGCGTTTGAATATCATTTGGAGGAACATTTTGGGCACCGAAGAGCAATCCTGCATGGATGAGATGGCACGGCTGCGCAAGGAGATCGCGAGACTCGAGGAGTTGACCGAGATCAACCAGAGGCTCCATAGCAGCCTTGACATGGACAATGTCCTCAAGACGATCATTGACGCAGCTTCCCGGTCGCTGGAGGCTGAGCGAAGCACCTTATACGTGATTGATGAGGAGAAGGGCGAGATCTGGTCGCACATCGCACAGGGCGATGATGTGGGCAAGATCAGGCTGAAGATAGGGCAGGGAATTGCCGGGCATGTCGCTAAAACCGGAGAGGTGGTCCGCATCCCAGACGCCCATAAGGACAATCGATTCAATCCCAACGTAGATGCCGAGACCGGCTTCGTGACTCGCTCGATGCTCTGCGTTCCGTTAGAATCGTCCGGCGGAAAGCGCGTCGGCGTACTTCAGATTCTGAATAAGAAGCATGGGCTTTTCTCCGAGGAAGATGTCAAACACCTCAACGCTCTTGCTGTTCAGGCAGCTCTGGCACTGCAAAACGCCCAATACTTGGCGCGCCTTTCCTCGCTTTCGAAGCAGAACGCCCAACTCGTCGAGATGCTGGAGCAGCGACTCCAGGACCTTCAGAACCGGAAGATGGTCTCCATGAAGCATCTCGCGAGAGGCATCGCCCATGAAGTAAATAACCAGCTCGCGAAGGTCAAAGGCGGCGCGGAATCGCTGCCGGAGGATATCAATGAGCTGAAGACGATGGTGGATGCCCTTCTCGCAGGAGAGGAAGTCGATACTGAGGAATTACGTTACCTGCTTGACGAGGGGATCCGACTATCGGTCGAGGGAGTTATGGAGGGAACTTCCGGCATTGCGGAGATAGTGCAGAGGATTCGGAATTTCGTCAGGCTCGATCAGGAGGCTGTTCAGTTCTCGAACCTCAATGACGATATCGAAATGATCATTGGCATGTGTTCAACAGACATTGAGGAAACTGAAGTAACCGTCAAGACTGAGCTGGGAGATCTGCCGGAGATCGAATGCAGACCGCGTGAAATCAATATGCTGCTGAGAGAACTCCTGTGGAATGCAATCTACTATGCGAGCGATGGCAAGGCCGAAGACGCGCCAAAACTGGTCCTGATCAAGACTTCGCCTGCAGGTGACGGCAAGTCCGTGACCGCTTCGTTTCTCGACAACGGCCCTGGCATACCTGTTGAAGATAGGGAGCACATCTTCGACCTATTTTACACCACGAAGCCCGAGGGATCTGGGACCGGTCTCGGGCTCTCCGAGTCCTACGCCATCGCAACCAGGAACGGCGGGACAATTTTTGCTGAGGACCCAGATCCGAAGGAAGAAGCGGCGTACGCCACTAAACTGACCTTGAGATTACCTATACGTGTCAGATCGCAATTCAATTGAGCCACAAGAGAATCCCGGACCTTATCCAGGCAGAAAGACGACAGATAGGAGGGAATGAGATGAGGAAGATGCTTTCGGTGAATACGCTTTTCGGCCGACCCCGTATAATTGAGCGCCGCGCCTGCTGGATTAGAGCAGAGATCATAGCATTGCTGATCTTTTTGCTCATTCCACTGCTGACCAGTGGGGAATCCTTGCCGGAAGTCAAATCTACTTCATCTGACATTAAAGGAATTGAGCTCGCCATCTACGAGGGTCGAGCGTTGGTCGTCGAAGCGAGAGAGTTCGATTTGCCCAAGGGACGGTCCATTCTGGTATTTCAGGACATCCCGAACTCGATTGATCCGACCTCGGTTCAGATCGTTCCCAAAGGAAGAGGAGGCGATGTCACACCGAGATTAATCGAGCAGAACTACAAAGGAGCAAGCATAACTAACGCGGAAATAATAAATAAGTCCATTGGTAAGCAAGTAAAACTGGTCGAGAAGGACCGCAAGGTACAGGCCCGCCTCCTGGCGCCTGGTGTCTATGAGATCGATGGAGAGGTGCTTCTCGGCTATCAAGGCTCTGTTCTTATTCCTGGCCTTCCAGACGGCCTCGTAGAGAAGCCCTTGATAACAGGCATCGTGGAAGCGAGCCATGCGGGGAGGTCTCTTGTCGAGCTGTCCTATTTCACGTCCGGCGTTTCCTGGGATGGCCTTTACACCGCATCGCTCGAAGAAGACGAAAGCCGGATGTCAATTCGTGGATTGATCTCCATCACCAATAGCAGCGGCGCCAAATTCGAGAATGCAAAGGCCTGTGTCGTGGCTGGTTCGGTGCATGAGGTCCAGGGCAGGCAGTCGCCGTATCAGCCTGAGATGCGGGCAATGAAGATGGCCGGATCATTTGCAGCCGAGGACCAGATCTCGCCCAGGGGCGCATTCGAGTACCACGTCTATCCCTTGCCCGAGCCGTTGACGCTGGAATTAGGCCAGAGCAAGCAGATCGGCTATCTCCATAATGACAAGTGCAAGGTCACCAAGCGATTCAAATTCGACTGGTCCTATTATGCTGGTCGAGATGAGCCGATAGAGGAGTCTGCGAAGGTGATGTTGAAGGTTGAGAACACCGAGGCAGCGGGTCTGGGAATGCCATTACCAAAGGGACTGGTGAGGATATACAACCGCCTGGACGGACAGCTCCTGTTCCTCGGCGAAGACACGATTGCCGATGTGCCGAAGAACGAGGATTTTGACCTCAACCTCGGCAACGCTTTCGATGTAATTGGGAAAAAGAAGAGGACGGAATATCAGGCCCTTGCCCGCAGGGGCGAGGAGGCCTCATTCAGCGTAACCATAGCGAACCGAAAAGAGAAGAATGCACTGGTCGTGGTGTCTGAGACGGTCCACGGCGACTGCGAGGTGCTTGAGTCCTCGGTTCCGTATGAATGGGTTACGGCACAGAGGATAGAATTCAAACTCAATGTAGAGCCGAATGAAGAGAAGACTTTCGAATACAAAATAAGGGTCAATTGGCGCTAAGCAATCATGAAGAAGCATAGATTAATCGCTCTGGCATTCATCCTGACTGGCTGCCTGCTTTCCGCGGCATCGAGTCAGACCGACCTTTCGACCGGTTCGACCCTGGCAACAGCAGCGGCGTTGTCCGCTGGTGCCTCGCGAAGCGACGACTCCACTTCCCGAATCGTGGTCATTCTCACGGTTTCGGATACTATCAATCCGGTCATGGCCTCGTACATCGAGAGGGGGCTGGGAGAAGCGCAGGCCAGGAAAGCGGAATGCGTCATCATAATGCTCGATACGCCCGGTGGAGGCCTCGATCCCACCAAGGACATAGTAAAGCACATATTCGCCAGTGAGATTCCAGTTGTCGTTTATGTCGCGCCCCAGGGCGCGCATGCAGCTTCCGCAGGGAGCATAATTCTCCTCTCCTCGCATCTCGCCGCCATGAGTCCTGGGACGAATATGGGGGCCGCCCATCCCGTAGCAGGCGGTGGACAGCAGATGGATGAGACGATGGCCGCGAAGGTTGAGAATGATCTCGCCGCCTACGCCAGGAGCCTCGCGGAGAAGAGGGGCAGGGACCTCGAGTGGGCCGAGGCCTCGATTAGAGAGTCTGCTTCGATAACGGAGTCAGAAGCACTGAAGGGCGGCATGATTGACTTCGTGGCGAAGAATCTGGGCGAGCTCCTCGAGGCCATGGATGGTCGCGAAGTCAAACTGGATACAGGCAATGTCGTGGTCTTGAGGACCAAGGGCGCCGTTGTCGAGAAAGCCGAGCCGTCATGGCGCGATAAGGCGCTGAGCACGCTCGCGAATCCCAATATCGCCTATATTCTTTTAATGATCGGTATTTATGGCATAATGTTTGAACTAATGCATCCAGGAGCGATATATCCCGGTGTCATAGGCGTGATATGCTTGATCGTAGCATTCTTCGCCCTTCAGCTGCTGCCTGTGAATTACGCCGGTTTGATCCTGATTCTGATTGGGATCGCGCTCTTCATCGCGGAGGTTAAAGTAGTAAGCTATGGGATGCTCACAGTTGGGGGATTGGTATGTCTTGTGGTCGGTTCGATGATGCTGATTTCTGAGCCGGCATCCGGCGTCAAGATATCGCTCGGCTTCATTCTACCGGTCGCCCTCTTCACGGCCGGCCTTTTCGTTTTCCTCGGGACACTTGTCGTGAAGGCCCACAAGAGAAGAGCTTCAACCGGACAGAAGGGCCTGATTGGTGCGGTGGGCTCCGTTGCGGCGGCCATCTCTCCCGGTTCCGACGGCAAGGTTTTTGTGGAGGGTGAGCTATGGAATGCTTCTTCCGAGGTATCGCTGGAGTCCGGGGCGTCGGTCAAGATCGTGTCCGTGAAGGGCCTCAAGGTCACTGTAGAGCCAGCATAGACCTTACTTACGGCTGGAGACCGACTAAGGTCGCTCGCATCGAACATGGTCGCCTATTTCTTGCACTCAACTTCCCTCTCCTCGTCCAGGACCTCTCGGACCGTGGCGGCGAAAACGGATAGCTGGAAGGGCTTCTGGATTAGGCCCTTCGCGCCAGCATTGAGCATTCTCTGTGCATCCCCATCTATGCTATATCCGGTCGAGATAATCGCCTTGACCTCAGGATATATGCCCTTTAGAGCTTCGAAGCACTCAGGGCCGCCCATTCCTGGCATAATCATATCGATAATCACGAGGTCGACTTCCCCTTGGTGCTCGCTATAGAATTTCAGAGCTTCCTCGCCGCTCGAGACCACCTCGACTTGATAGCCGAGACGTCGTAGTGTCCGAGATGCCGATTTGCGGACAACCGCTTCGTCATCGACCAATAGAATCCTCTCATTCCCACCCAATGGCCCGATAGTGCTTCTGGCAGGGAACTCGGGGGTCCGATTCTCCTCGAGTGGAAGCAAGACGGTGAAGGTAGTTCCTTTGCCAGTGCTGCTTTTCAGTCTGACATCGCCTCCGTGGTTGGATACAATGCCATACACGACGGCAAGCCCCATCCCAGTGCCTCGTCCCTGTTTTTTGGTGGTGAAGAACGGCTCGAATACTCTGCTGTGCATCTCCTCGGGTATGCCCTTGCCGGTGTCAGCAACGTAGATGGCGATATAGCGGCCTGAGGGAAGCTCCCTTCGCCTCTCGCGGTCCGACTTTTTCAGTTCGTAAATTCTGGTGCTTACATTGAGTTCGCCACCTTTTGGCATCGCATCTCTGGCGTTCACGAATAGGTTCATCAGGACCTGCTGGATTTGGCCGGGATCACCCATCACGGTTGCATTCGGAGCATCGAGGCTCAAGCAAATACGAATATTGGGATCGAATGAGCGTGATATCAGTTTCCCTACCTCATGGATTGTGCGATGAATATCTATGGGGACTACCTGCTGCTTCCCCTTTTGAGCATATCCCAGAAGTTGTCGCGTCAGTTCTGATGCCCTTTCCGCAGTCTTTTCTATCGTCTCCGCCGAATCATAGACATCGCTGCCGGCTTCGGAATCGAGCTTTATTAGGCTAGCGTGGCCCAGTATGCCGGTCAGAAGGTTGTTGAAGTCGTGTGCGATACCGCCCGCCAGCTCGCCGACAGCCTCCATCTTCTGCGAGTGCCGCAGCTGTTCCTCGAGGTGCTTTCGGCGTGAGATGTCTCTCAGGACGCCGCATATCTTCCATGGCTTCCCCTTCTCATCCGTCAATAAGCGAGCGTTTATTGAACATGGCACCCCGGAGCGGTCCTTATCGAGCAGCATCAGTTCGTAGTCCGTAACAATTCCTTCGTCCAATATGGCTTTCATGAGACGCATCCCGTCCTTCAGGCTCACGCAGAGCTCTGAAATGGACTTCCCCAGCAGTTCCTCTCGCGAGTACTTCGAAATCTGGGCGACAGATGGGCTGAGCTCGGTCAATTTTCCTCCCAATGAGGCCTCATAATAGACATCCTGGATGTTCTCGAAGATCGAGCGGTACTTCTTCTCGCTGGCCCTTAAAGCGGCATCGGCGAGGATACGCTTCTCCTCGATCCCAACGGCAGCCGCAAGTATCCCGAAGAGCTTCTTATCTTCCTCGTTTGGAATGACGTCCTTCTGATATACGACGCAAAGAGAGCCTACGAATTCGTCGCCGCATCTGACGCCAAGGCCAATATAGGTCTCGAGTTTGAATGGCCTTACGTTAGGATCCGTCTCGGCATAGTGCGAGTTCTGCAGGTCCCTTACGACGAGTACCTCCTCCGAGCCTCGCTGAATGACATCGTAGCATATATGACCCTCAGGCCTGTCAACTGGATTGTAGTCAGGCGGTGTCTGCCACTGTCCCCAGGATGACAGGATGTCGTTCGCCTCGAGGCGGTTGTAGATCGCACACGCGGCATTCATGAGCTCGCCGCAGACGGCTGTGAGGCGCGAGATGTTCTTTAGTGGATCGGCCGTAAAGCCAAGAAAGCACTCATTCAGTTTCGTAATGCGCTCTTCACTTCTCTTCTGAGCGTCAATGTCCAGATGCGTTCCCGTGATGCGAATGGGCCTGCCTTCATCATCCCACTTCACGACTCTGCCGCGTGATAGTATCCACTTCCACTCTCCCGACTTCGTTCGGAGGCGTCTCTCCACTTCATAGAACTTCGCCTTTCCTGCGAGATGGTCTTCCCAGGCTTCATTTACCGAATCCTGTTCGTCGGGATGGCGAAGTCTCTCCCACATTCGGACGTGGGGTTCGAAGTCCGAAGCTGAGTAGCCGAGTATCTCAGGTAGGCGTTCATTCACTGTGACATTGCCGCTGGGCTTGTCCCAATCCCAGAAGCCGAGGTCAGCTCCCTGAAGGACTAATTGGAGCTGCTCCTTGCTGGCCTGAATATCCGAGATCATTCTGGCTCGCTCCCTGGCACATGCGATGGTCTCTGCCGCAACTGCGAGCAGACTGATCGTCTCCCCGTCCAAGTGGGAGCACTCGCATCCGAGCACATCGAATCCAAGCAGACCGTTCAGTCTGCCCTCTATCTCCATGGGAATCAGAAGCATTGAAAGGGCATCAGCACTTCTGAAGCGTTCTCTTTCGCTGGCAATATCAGGAGAGGCACAGCAGCCGCCGCAAAGGTAAATCGGCCTGCGCCTCAGAATTTCCTCCGACAAAGCCGGAAACTCCTCGCGGAAAGATAACGCCTCAGAACCATTCATTCGTGAATTGACGCCCTCCGCGCACCACTCATGCGAATTGACTGCCTCCCGAAGTTCATCGTCACAGCTGAAGATATAGACGCGGTCCGCGCCCAGGAAGGTGCCGATCTCCTTGAGCGCGCGATTTACTGAGTAATCGAAGTCGATTAATCCGAAACTGATGAAGTGTTTAGAGATCGATACTATCAGGCTCTGCAATTCAGCTCTGAAGGCCAGGGAAGACTCGGCCTGTTCATACCCGTCGCTTTCTCTCCAGAAGGCGACGACCGCCTCCGTCTCATTTTCACCGGTGCATTCAGCAAGCCTCGCGCTTACTTTGAAGACTCTTTGGCCTCTCGGGCCTTGTTTACTGAATTCGATCCCATTGCATGACTGCTTTCGAACCACGCACTGCCGTAGGTCTTCCCAACTCTCGGTAGCGCCTTCGTCCATTAACCTGAGCCAATCCCGAATATCTGTACCGGCAATTCCTTCCTTGGATTGGCCGAAGATATCGCAGAATGCCCTGCTGGCCCCCATTATACTGCCAGACGGGGCCACAATAACGAAGCTCTCATTCGCTTCGCTCAGCAATGCGTCGATGATGTCACAATCACACCAGTGAGAATTCATCTCATCATTCCGAGAATGCATGACCATCAATGCCTCCTTCTATCGATGGATCGAGCTCGCAGCAAAATGCTCAGTGATGCTCAATGCAATATGCGCCGTGCGCATAATTCGCAGAGAAATGCAATCGAGCCCAGGCAGCAGAAAGCGCGCTTGAATTCTAAGTCGGTCTCAATATACCACGTCTGATAGCGTCGATTGAATTACCTGAGTATGCGTGACCGGCGTCGGGACATGAGCTGAGAGATATCATTGGCAGATGCCCTTGGCCACGCTCATTTTATATATCGAACATTCTCTCTATTCAATTTAGATGGGAAGTTAATCTAATGCGATTCGCCTCCCCAGAGCACTTGGCGCCGATTCAAGAACAAAAGCGCCCATTTTTATTATGCCTTCAATCAAATCACCAAGTACTAGCGGTTATTTTGATGCCAGAGACCTATTCGTAAGCCATCTACTCGAAAACCACTGGCAAACTGCAACTCGACAATCGGCCCTCGAGATGCCGCTTCAACTCGGTCGAATCCTCGCATGACACTATGACAGCCAGTATAAATACGCCGAGCGTCGTTCTACCTGACATTCTCTCGATCACCACGCCAAGTCTCTCGGTCTCATTGAATACGGCTCTAAGTACGGCCGTTGAGTCAATCCCAAATGTGGCGAATTTGAGCGTATCTCCAACATCAACGGCAGTTGCTGCGGGGCTTGATCTCTCCCTCTGCAAATCCGTCACCTCACGGGCAATCTGGTCCGCGTGTGATCCCTGGACGAACGAGCTGCCTGACTCCGATATTCCCCAGCCTGCATTACGCACTAGCGCGGATGGGCCTTCCATTTCGGTTAGCACCCCCTCCGCAGCTTCGATTTCGTCGATCCTCGAGCGTGTGGTCTTCTTCGCATCAGCTTCGCAAGTATCGATCTTCAGGCGTTTCTCGCGGATGATGTCCATTGCGAGAGGTGTGATAATCGCGTCGGCAGGGACATTCAGCGTGGCGCCCGTGGCCATCTCCTCGAGTTCCCTTGCTCCGATAACTCTTGTCATATCTGCGGAGCACTAGTCTCCAGAGGAAGGAGAGATCACCTTCTCCAACTCGCCGTGCGGAAATGGAATTACATGCACTGCAAGTAGCTCTCCCACCGCGCCGGCAGCCACTGCGCCGGCATCGGTCGCAGCTTTGACCGCCCCAACGTCTCCTCGGACTTTCACGGTGACGATCGCGCTGCCTGCATATTCGGTTCCAACAAGGGTCACGTCCGCAGACTTGACCATAGCATCTGCTGCCTCGATGGCCCCTATAAGGCCGCTTGTCTCAATTAAACCGAGGGCCTCCTGGCCTGGCATCTGCTCCGACTCCGCTATCTGCAAGGTACTAGCACCAAAATCCACAAATGTTATTAAATCGAGGCGATTTTATATTCCAATTAGCGAGCGTGTCAAGGTGTGCATTGTTAAAGCCAGCACGCTTGGACCTTTTTGAGATATTTCATGCAAAGTGACTCGCAACCTTCTCGCCAATCGGGCATAGTCTGATTGATTTGTGAATCAGGAGGCACCATCATTGTTCAAGTTCGTGCATGCGGCTGATCTCCATCTGGATAGCCCATTTCAAGGCCTATCAGATGATGCGCCCGAGATCCGGCGATTGCTGTATGATGCGACCTTTCTCGCCATGAACAATCTCATCGACCTCTGCATCGATGAGAATGTCGATTTCCTTCTCATCGCGGGTGATCTGTATGACAGCAAAGACCGTAGCCTGCGCGCCCAATTGCGGCTTCGAAGAGGACTCACAAAACTGGCAGATGCCGGCATAGCCTCCTATATCGCCCACGGCAACCACGACCCACTCAATGGCTGGCAGGCAAGCATTGAATTGCCGAATCTCGTTCATGTTTTTGATGATAGAATCGGTTCGGTCATCCACAGTCGCTCTGGAGAACCTATAGCAATAGTTCATGGAATAAGTTATAATAGGCCAGATATTAAGGAAAATCTATCACTCAAATTCGAGAGGCGGGACTCCCCGCTGTTCCAGATAGGTCTCTTGCACTGCAACGTCGGTGACAAGACCGGACACGAGCCATACTCGCCATGCTCGATAGCAGACCTCGTGGCGGCCGGGCTCGATTACTGGGCTCTGGGGCACGTCCATAAGGGTGGAGTTCTAAGAGAGCATAGCCCGTGCATAATCTATGCGGGAAATACTCAGGGGAGACACGTCAATGAAAGCGGCCCCCGGGGATGCTATATCGTGAATGTCGATGATGCACATGGCGTTAGGACCGAATTCCATGCGATTGATGCCCTTCGATGGCATAGCATTGCACAATCTATCGACAAAATCGCCAATCCGGATGGACTCCTGAATGCCATCCAGGGGTCTTTGCATCGGATTCAGGCGGACGCATCTGGAAGGCCGTCAGTTTGTCGGCTGACTTTGACCGGCAGGGGCCCGATGCACTCAGATTTATCCATGATGAATCGCGCTGAGGAATATTTCAGTGAAATTCGTGAGTTCGGCATGTCGCTTTCGCCCATCGTATGGGTCTCGGACATGAGGCTCGAGACGAAGTGGGAGATCGACTTGGGGCGTCGAATGGCCTCCAATGATGTAGTCGGTGACTGTCTGCGATTGATCGACCAATATTGCCGGGATGGAATTGAACGTGCACGGCTCTCCGAATGCCTCGATGAACTGCTCCTGCATCGAAGTGCTGGCAGGTACATCGATCGCTTTGATGATAAGACACTGATCAGGTTGCTCGAATCTGCCCAGTCGATCCTTCTCAATGAGCTGTTAGGAGCCGAAGATTGAGGATAGAGAGCGTCCACATCGACGGCTTCGGTGTCTTTTTCGACCAGCATATCAATGACATCCCCCCTGGGCTCTGTGTCCTCTTTGGGGACAACGAGGCAGGGAAGAGCACGCTGCTCGCGTTCATCAAGTCAGTCCTCTTCGGTTTTCCGATGGGAAGGGGGACCGTGAACCGATTCGAGCCACTGCGCGGTGGGCGCTACGGCGGGAGCCTGTCGCTCGTAACAGACGCCGGCGAACGCTACAGTGTGAGGAGAGAACCGGCGCCGAGCAAGGCCGGGAAAGCAACGATAGAGGGCCATTATGGCGCTATAATGGGAGAAGAGTCCCTTTCAACTCTTCTTGGTTCAGTAACGCAAGACCTATTTGAAAGCGTGTTCGCCTTCAGGCTCGCGGAGCTTCAGCAATTGGAGTCCCTGACGACCGGGAAGGTCAAGGGCGTCATCTACAGCGCCGGCACCGGGGTCGCGGGTAAGTCCTTGCCCCAGATCCACAGCCAACTCGAAAAGCGAATGGAAGACCTCTTCAAGACCGGTGGCAGCAAGCCGCTGATCAATCAAATTCTCAGGGAATTGAGGGACACGAGCGGCCGACTCAGGGAGATAGGTGATGCCGCGACGAATTACAGCGAGCTTCACAGCGAGTGTTTGGGAATAACCGGCCGAATATCATCTTTGGAACGAGAAAGGAAGGAGAAGGCCCTCGAATCCGAACGCCTAAAGACCAAACTGCAGGCATGGGACTACTGGACGGAGCGTGAAACGAAACGAACGGAGATCGAGGCGATGGGGGAGGTCCGGGCGTTTCCGGCCAATGGGGTCGCTGAACTCGAGAAGCTCAAAGAGTCGCTCTCTCAGGCGAAGCAAGACCATGCCGACCGCGAGAGGAAGCTACAGCATCTGACAGAAGAGCGAGACGCCATTGAGGTCAGAGACGCAATTATCGGAGAGGCCGATAGGATCGAACGTCTTCAGCAGGGAAGAGTGAGCTATGACGACGCGGCGCGCGACCTGCCCATCACAGAGCAGGAACTCGAGGACAAAAGCAAGCGGCTGCAACGAGCACTTCAGGCATTGGGGCCGGAGTGGGACCGCGAGAAACTCCTGACGATTGATGCCTCGATAGCAAAGCGAGAGGGCATCAGGGATTGGCAGAAGGCCATGGATGAAGCTCGAGAAAAAGAACGTCTCGCCGGACATAGGGTAGAATCGGCGGAGCAGGCCGTTCGGGAAGCATCGAGAGAAGTCGATGACCTGAAAGAGAGAATCTCATCCTCGCCTGAACCCGAGGAGAAGGAAGAATGTGTGCTCGTCGACCGGTTGTCTTCTCTCGATAAGGCAAGAGCCTTGCTTGCAGAGGGAATGAGATTACAGGGCCGCTTAAAGGGGCTCGAGGAGCGTAAGGAAGACCTGAGTGCAGAGATATCCGCAAGAACGCCCGATATGGATACGCGCCATCCCGATTTTCTTCTTCACCTATCCTATTCCTTCCCAATACTGGGCGTGATAGCTGCCTTGCTTCCTATTGTCAAGAGCCACACAGCAGCGATTACCATAGGCTTGGCGGGCTTGGCTGTGGGTTTAATAGCACTCTACGCGCGCCGGAAGCGAAAGGCAGATTCATCCAGAGTGCAAGGCGTTGAGCTGCTGAAGGCGCGTCTGGAAGATGTCAGCAACCAGGAGTCTGCACTTAGAGCACAATATGAGCAATTACATGCTAATATGCGTAAGATATTGGATAATTGTGAAGTGAATGGCGAAGCCAGTGAAGACGCTCTCCGACAAGAGCAGGCTCGGCTGATGAGAGAACTCGACTTGCTGAGGATTTGGAAACAGGCCGAAAATGATCTAAGGAAAGCACAAAAAAGGTTCAAGGAGGCGAGCGATGCGCTAGAAGCGGCCCTTTCGAGCAATAGCGATGCGGCGAATAGGTTGAGGACAATAGAGAGCCAATGGAGTGATTGGCTCGATTCTGCATCGCTTCCAAGGGGGCTCAGTCCTGCCGGCGCGCTGGACGTATTCTCACAGATCGACACTTGCCGAGAGATCGACGATGGTATGAATTCTCTCAAGGATAGGATCGAGCAGATGCTGAGCAAGGTCCAGGACTACGAGCAGAGAATAAGAGCAGTTCTTCGAGCCGCCGGCATGGCTCATCCTGATGAGCCTGTTGGAGGGGCGCTAGATATTCTGGCCAGGAATTTGAAGCGGGAGATAGAGAACAGGAGTCGCCGGGAGATGTTGGGGGAGTCCGCGAAGGAGCTCAAGGAGGAGATGGATTCTTTAAGCCACAGGACAATCTCTCTCGAAGAGGGTATTCGTCGATTGCTCGAAAGCGTCGGGGCATCCGATGAGTCCGAGTATCTAGATATGGCCGTCAAATACCAAAGGTGGCAGGAACTCGCGGCCGACCTCGAACGGGCGAATAGAGCCTTAGAGCGTATTTCCGGTCCTGACCGCTTCCAGTCGTTTCTCGATTCGATGCGTGGGTCAGTTCGTGAGGAACTCAAGGTCGAATCAGGCTTATTTGACGAGCAACTAGAGGAATTTGACGAGCAACTGAAGGACGCAATCGACAGGCGTGGGTCGCTAAAAAAGGAGCTCGAGCTTCTCGAGTCTGAGGAGGAATCTTCGGAATTGAGGCTCAAAGAGCAGGAGTACAGAGCCCAATTGATGCAGCTTGCGGAGCAATGGTCCGCTCTCCGCATCGCTCAGGAGGTCCTTTACCAGGCGCAGTCCATCTACGAGCGTGAGCGCCAGCCCGAGGTTATTAGGGAGGCGAGCGGCATCTTTAATACCATCACCGCGGGGCGCTATGCGGGGATTGTGAAACCGCTCAGCGAAGAGACTTTTGACGCCAGGTCCAGTGACGATAGACGCTTTGGTATAGAGAAGCTCAGCCAGGGCACTCGCGAGCAGCTTCTGCTTGCGGTGCGGCTGGGGCTCGTTCGTGAGTTCGGGAAGCGGCAGGAGAGAATGCCATTAATCATGGACGACGTTCTGGTGAACTTCGATCGAGGAAGGGCCCGTTCGACTGCCAACGCTCTATATGACCTCTCTGAGGAGCACCAGGTGCTGTTATTCACGTGCCATAGGGAGACGGTTGACATCATCCTAGAGGTCTCCCCTAAAATCCGCATCTTCACGCTCTGCGATGGTGTTACTGGAGGAAGCTAGTCCGCAGATTTCGCAGATTAAGGGGATTACAGAAGAAGGTGACGTGGCGAAGAGATCATGCTGCCCCGGGGTAGATCCACCACAAGGGATTCTCCGTTAGAGCAGCGCATTCAGACTCTCCTAATCCCTGTAATCTGCGTAATCTGCGGACCGGATCTTCCCGGTTTAGGGCTTGGTGAGGAAGCCGGATTGCACCTTTATGAGTGCATTCTTGACGTCTTTATTGCTGCTGTGCAATTCCTCGAATAGGGCCTGGAATATCTCTCTGATAAGGCTATTCCGCTCCGACTCGAGCTCCTCGAGTTTGCTTCGCATATTGAGCACGACTTCGATGCCGGCGAGATTGACGCCGAGTTCATTCGCCAGCCTGAGGATCATCCTGATCGTCTCGACATCTTTCCTGGAATATAGCCTTGTGTTGCCGTCCGTTCGAGTGGGCACGACCAGCCCCCTGCGCTCATAATGCCTCAGTGTTTGGGGATGCACGTCCAGCATTTGAGCAACGATGCCAATCGAGAAATACTCTCTAAATTCATCTTCCATGGTCAGGAATCCTTAGCATCATCAAAGTCCCCCGAGTGAATCACGGGGTGATTCAGGATTGAGCTTGGAGTATTTTTCCATCAAGTGCTTCATCTCCTCGCTCATCGTCTTGGGGATTGTTATCCTGATCTTCACATACTGGTCTCCGCGTGTGCCTGACTTGCCCACCGGTATGCCCTTTTCCCGCAATCTGAGTGTCTGACCGCTCTGCGTGCCGGGGGGTATCCTCATGTTCGCCTTGCCATCGATAGTCGGGACCTCGATTTTTGCGCCAAGCACCGCCTCGGGAACGGTTATGGGGATCTCGCAGTAGATGTTTGGCCCCTTTCTCGTGAAGAAGGGGTGCTTCTGAACACTGAAGGTTATATAGAGGTCGGAAACACCGGCTGGGCCTTCATTACCTTTACCGGGGAGGCGTATCTTCCCGCCGTGGTCCGTGCCGGGTGGGATAGTGATTCTTATCTTCTCAGCTTTGACCGTGGTCCCTCTGCCTCTGCATTCGGGGCAGGGATTACCTGTCTTGCCGGTTCCATGACACTGTGGGCACACCTGCATGACCGTCCCCATTCCCCTGGCCGCGGTCTGAACACGTCCTGAACCTCCACAAAAGGGACATGTCGAGCCCGCGCCGCTGAAGCCGGTGCCAGCACAGGAACTGCAGAGCACTTCTCGCTTCAGGGAGATTATCGCCTTGCGTCCCTGAACCGCGTCCTTGAAGCTGATCTCCATCCGGTAATGTATATCTTCGGGCCTGCCTGGTGTGGCCTGCTGGCCCGCTCCATTCGCAAAATTGCCCTCCTGGCCGAAGATGCTGCTAAATATGTCGCGGAAGCTGCCGAATCCCGACGAGCTCTTGCCGCCTCTGCCGAAGCCGCTGAAATCGAAGCCGCTGAAATCGAAGCCCTGAGCGCCAGCCCCCCTCGGATCGCCGCCCGGCTGCCCGGTGAAGCCCTTGGTGAACATATCATGGCCGACCTGGTCGTACTGCTTCCGAAGCTTCGCATCCGATAGGACCCGGTAAGCCTCTGAGAGCTCTTTGAACTTCGCCTCAGCTGACTTATCCCCCGGATTGACATCCGGATGATACTTGCGAGCCAATTTGCGGTACTTCGCCTTGATCTCCTTCTGCGAGGCGTCCCGCTGCACTCCGAGAATGTCGTAAAAATCACTCATTAGCTAATCCTGCTGCGTGGAATGGTATCGGCCATTCAATGGTCCTGCTCATCGAGCGCGAATTGCATAGGACTCATTGGGCTGGACAGGGCAGACCTTGGGCCTGCCCTTAGAGCCAATAATCACGCGTTTCATCCAGAACCGCAGGTCTAAAGGACCCACATTAATGTCACTCAACTTCCTCATATTCGGCATCGACAACGTCGTCGTCGGTCTTACCGCCGGGGCCGCCATGAGAAGAATTGTGTTGATGACCTCCATCAGAGCCGCCATCATGCTCATGAGTCTGGTGCTGCTCTGCAGTTGCAGATTTATACATCGCCTCTGCTATTTTATGCGAGATCTGAGTTATCTCATCGATCGAAGCCTGAATGCGGTCGGAATCTTCGGTCTCGAGTGCCTTCTTGCCCGTCTCGATCGCCTTCTCTGCAGCATTGACGTCCGCTATCGGGATCTTCTCCTTGTTCTCGCGGATGGTCCTCTCGGTCTGGAAGATCAGTCCGTCGAGTTGGTTGCGGAGATCGACTGCCTTGCGTTTCTCCTTGTCCTCATCAGCGTGCGATTCCGCGTCCCTGACCATCTTCTTGATCTCGCTCTCATCGAGGCCGCTCGATGATGTGATCGTGATCTGCTGCTGCTTGCCAGTGCCCATATCTTTGGCGGATACATTCACGATGCCGTTCGCGTCGATATCGAATGTGACCTCGATC
>JAFGIT010000055.1 GCA_016929465.1 Candidatus Coatesiibacteriota bacterium
AGCGTTTGCAGGCGACATCGATCAGACTAAGGAGATCCTCAAAAGGGCGATCACACACAAAGGGTATGCGTTGGTTGATATCCTTCAGCCCTGCGTGACATTCAATCGTGAGAATACCTATCGATGGTTCAAGGAGAATACATACTACCTGCCGGACTCCTACAATCCTCTTGATAGGATAATTGCTTTCGAGAAGGCTATTGGGAGAGGAAAGATGGCTCTGGGCGTGTTCTATAAGAACCCGGGCAAGAAGACTTTTGCCGAGAAGACGGGTGTCTATATGAACGACGCTCGCCCGCTATTCAAGAGGAATGAGCCCAGGACCGAGCAATTGAAAAAGCTCATGGATACATTGAAAAACTAAAAGACAACTATCGAGTACCAAGGAGATCGTTATGCCACTGCAATTGGGGACCGACGCTCCAGATTTCGCATTGAAGGACCAGAACGAACGAGTATTCCACGCCGCGGAATGCAAGGGCAAGAGGGTGTTGTTATCCTTCCACCCGCTCGCATGGACGAAAGTCTGCGCGGACCAGATGAAATCTCTGGAAGACAATCAAGACAAATTCGCCGAACTCAACACAATAGCCGTCGGGATAAATGTCGACTCGCACTTCAGCAAGAAAGCATGGGCGGATTCCCTTGGGATCACGAGGACCAGGCTGCTTGCGGATTTCTGGCCGCATGGTGGGGTCGCGAGTCAGTACGGTCTATTCATCGAGAAGGCCGGAATCTCGAACAGGGCCAATGTTATCGTGGACGAGAACGGTGACGTTGTCTTCGTGAGAGTCTATGATATCCCTCAATTGCCGGATATATCAGAGATCCTAAAATTCATTGAAAATATGTGATGAGAGGGACAAGTATGCCCGAAAAGGGAGATAATGCACCGGAGTTCTGTCTGCCTAATCACGAGGGTAAAGAAGTCTGCCTGAAGCAATTCAAGGGTTCATGGGTGGTCCTCTATTTTTACCCGAAGGACAACACTTCCGGCTGCACGAAAGAAGCGCTGGAATTCACCGAACTCAAATCGAGATTCGCGGGCATGGGAGCTGCAATTATCGGTATAAGCCCGGATTCGGTCGAGAGCCACCGCAAATTTCGTGAAAAGCATGCCTTGACTATCTCGCTCCTGAGCGACCCAGAGCACAAAGTGCTCGAGAGCTACGGTGTCTGGCAGCTCAAGAAGATGTATGGTCGGGAATATCAAGGAGTCGCGCGAAGCACCTTTCTTATCGATCCTGAAGGCAAAGTCGCCGAAGTATGGAGGAAGGTAAAAGTGAAAGGGCATGCTGAAGCCGTCCAGTGCGCGCTAAGTGATGCAAGAGGGGAATAGATGTCCTTTAGAACGGCACTTGCGGCCAGATACTCCCTTGGGGATTGACCGGTGAGGGAATGGCCCTATTATTGGGCTGAGTATCGTCTTATTGGGCTGAGTATCGTCGGCTCGCCGGAGGCTTCACCTTCTGGCCTTTGGAATTGCCAATCGATGAGTGCCTGCGTGCATTCCATTCGATGTCATTCCGCTGATGCCGGCACTTCAGCAATGGAGTCTTTGAGTTTACATATAGGGATCTTATGAACTTGAAAATCGCCATAAACAAATTGCCGATCTTTGCTGCATTCTTGTGGCTTCTTTGTAGCCTTTGCGCCGCCACTGATTCGCCCTGCGAGTTCAATCAGGTGACCGTTGAGCTGATTCACGCCAACGGCCATCAACAGATCGACCTCAGTGTTCTGACGAGAGCGCTCGGCCTGGAAAGGGTATGGAATGCGCTCGGTAGAAAGGTGATAGTCTCGAACCGAGATAAATTTCTGGTCCTTTTCGTGGGGAATAATCGCGTTGCGCTCGATGGCAAGATCGTGAGACTCTCCACTTCCCCATCGATCGTCAACGGAGTCATTCTAGTTCCGGTCGATTTTATCACGAAGGCGCTGAACGAGATCCTCGAGGACAAGCTCTCATTCGACATCGTAGGAGAGCGAGTCGTCATATTCGACCGTCGCAAGGGAATGGAGGTTCCGGCAGATTCGCAGCAGCCGAACTACGCTGGGATGAATTACCTCCAGAACGAGCTCGTCAGGGAGGAGGAGGCGAGCAATGGATCGACTGAGTCGACGACAATGGGTTCTCCTACCAATGAGGGCCTCCACTTCAGAGATGCAGACTTGGACGTTATTGTGATCGATCCTGGACATGGCGGCGCAGACACGGGCGATTCGGGCCCAACGGGCCTCCTAGAGAAAGAGGTTACGCTGAAGCTCGCCATGCGGCTCAAGAAGATTCTTGAGAAGAAGATGAACGTGCGCGTGGTCCTCACACGGGAATCGGATGCCCCAATCTCTATCGAAAGGAGAACTGCTCGTGCGAACAGCGAAAAGGCCGACCTCTTCATCTCTTTGCACGCGAATGGCTCGCTTAACAGGGATTTGAGCGGCCTGAGGGCATTTGTCGCGAGCGTTGAGGCCTCTGATGCTGCTACGGAGAAGACAATCTCCGATGAGAACCAGGTAATCACTCAGGAGCCGGGAAACGAAGCGCAGAAGCCCAATGAGTTTGCGGCTATGCTGTGGGAGCTTTCGGAGAATGAATCGTATCGCGAGGGGCTAGCGCTCGCAGAGAATATACTTGCTGCATGCAAGACGAACAGAATCGAATTGGGGTCGAATGGACCTGATCAGGGGCCTTTCATTGTGCTGATCGGTGCATCGATGCCGGCGGTCTTGATTGAAGTCGGGTACCCCACCAACCCGGCGGAGGAACAGCTCCTGAAGAGGGACGATTACCTGGATAGGATCGCGGAGTCCATCTATCGAGGCATAGTGAAGCTCAAGACACAGATTGCCGCCGGTTCTTAGGAGCACGATTGAGTTGCCTAATAGCTCATCTCCGATAGGTGTCTTCGATTCTGGTATTGGTGGCCTTTCAGTTGTCAAAGCACTTACTGAGCGGCTGCCCAACGAGAATTACATATACTTGGGTGACACAGCTCGTGTCCCATACGGAACCAAGACCAAGAGCACCATCACCCGCTTCTCAATCCAGGACACCCGCTTCCTGCTCGATAGGGGCGTGAAGATGGTCGTGGTCGCGTGCAATTCTGCCTCATCGGCGTCGGTGGATGCGCTCCGCTCCGAGTTCGACATTCCGATAATCGGCGTAATCGAGCCCGGCGCTCAGGCTGCAGTCAAGGCGACTAATTCCGGTGTCATCGGCGTCATCGGCACCGAGGCGACGGTCAACAGCCAATGCTACCACCGCGAGATACTCAAGCTGAAGCCCGGTGCAAATGTCATTGCCAAGCCCTGCCCCTTGTTCGTCCCGCTTGTTGAAGAGGGCTGGCTGAATGACTCCATCACCCGTCAAGTCGCAGAGAAGTACCTCACCGAGCTCAAGGACGCGGGCGTCGATGTCCTTATTCTCGGCTGCACGCACTACCCGCTCCTCGCACCGCTCCTCGCAGATGTGATGGGGAAGGGGACCACGATAGTCGACTCGGCGTCGAGCGTCTCGGCAGCTGTCGAGAGCCTCCTCGCGGAAAAGGGCCTCTCGAACACGTCAACCTCACCAGGTAGACGCGAATTCCACGTGACCGATCTCCCCGCGAAAGTCAGCCAGATAGGCCGCATGTTCCTTGGGATCGACGACCTCGAGATAGAACTTGCTGAAGTGGGGTAGGGAGGGAGGCAGGGCCATATTAGACCGCGGCCAATGAGACCGTCTTCTGCCCAAGTGCATTCCGGCGGAATTTCGCCTTAGTCCAGTGTTCTTCGATGCTCTGAGTGAATTCCGCCCGAACTATCTTAGCCCGGTCGATGAGACGCCCCTTCTCTTCCTTACGGATGTAAATGCCCTCCATGGGCCCGTTGGTCAGGCTTGATTCACCCATGAGTCCGATTAGCTCAGCCTTCTTGAAGTTCCCTCTTCTCAATTCGGGCACGAGGCATAGGCCCATCGAATGGACGAGCGCATTCCTCCGTGAGACGCTCCAGAATTCGCCCCTCTCAGCATCATAGATGTCGAAAGCAAGGAACCAATCGGGCAACTCATCGTAATGTATGGAATGCTGAGCATAGCACCACTCCCCAAACAGGAGCAGCCCCGGTTCCAGCGCCTTCCTTAGCGATTGACTGTGAAGGCTAATCCAGGGCCATAAGGGATCGAATTGGGGGTGGCATTTGCCGGTCAGATAGTTCCCCCTGTTCTGCGCACGAATCTCTCCATCCGGGCCAAGAGAGATACCGATATTGGCGCCATCCACCTTCTCCTCGACATGAACCTCCCCGTCCAGGAATTGTTCTGCCTCCTCATCGGAGAGAACCTTATCCACCCGCGGAGAACCCATCCCAAGCCATAGGAGATAAGGAGTGTGCGGGAACTTGAAGAAGTCAGTATTCATATATGCTCTTGTCCATCATTTCTTCTTGCGGCGTTTTTTTGCCTGGCGTTCTCTCTTTCTTATATGTTTTGGGTCGTGCAGATGCCGCTCAGTAGCCTCCAATTGCCTTTCTACGACCTTTGCTTTCTTTCGCCACGCGGCGTCCCTTTGGGCCTCCAGCATTTTCGCCTTTCGCTTGGCCTGGGCAGCCTCGGCCCTCGCTTCTTGGATTCGCTCGTTAGCCTCCCGCTCCCGAAGCTCTGACGTTCTCAAGAGCTTCCAGCCCATCTGATTGACGAACTGAGCCTTCTCAAGGTCTGGTGTCCGCGTGAAAGCTCGCTCAAAGCGTTCGGCATGTCCTTCCTCAATCGACTTCAGGTACTTCTCCTTTTGCTCCTCGAATACCACGTGTGCAGAATTGATGGTTGAACCGAAGTATTTGCTGTATCGAAGTGAGTCAATTAGGCTGACACCGGCATAGTAATATTCATTTAGCATACATTCCTGCAATAGATCTGCGTCTGCATTCTCACCAGGCAATATCAATAGGTAGCGATACAGCGCCTCTGGAAGCCACGTGACTATCCCGTCGAA
>JAFGIT010000056.1 GCA_016929465.1 Candidatus Coatesiibacteriota bacterium
ATGACGGCGTGGTAGGGAAAATCGTGAAAGTCGCAAGCCATACCGCTCGTGTGCAGCTATTGACTGACACGAGGTCGGGCATCGCTGTCCTGGTTCAGCGATCCAGAGCGCCCGGAATCCTTCAGGGGACCGGCGGCAACCTCTGCGAGATGGTCTATATCGATGCCGACGCGGATATAAAAAGAGGGGACACGCTTCTCACGTCGGGCTTCGGGGGGATATTCCCTCGCGGCCTGATGGTCGGAAAGGTCCGCTCGGTTGTTAAAAAGAAGGGGGCGCTGACAAAGAGCGCGTCTGTAGAACCCTCCGTGGATGTGCACCAGCTCGAAGAGCTTCTGGCACTGATTGGCGAGAGAAGAGACGAACTAGAGCAAATCAAGAGCGAAGAATGGTAACCCCTGAGAAACATAAAAGAGGCGGATGCTTAATCAAGGTCGCGGCGTGGTGCATCGCCATCATTGTGTTCTTGATTGCGGGCGTGGGCGCTTTTGTCTATTACAAGCTCTCTTCGGACCTCCCATCGATTGAGATACTGGACAACTTCAGGCCCAGCCTGGCCTCCCTCGTCTATGATGACAAGGGTGAGAAAGTCCACGAATTCTACATAGAGCGAAGAATCTGGACCCCGATCGACGACGTTCCTCCCCAAATGTTGAACGCGATTATCGCCGTCGAGGATACGAGATTCTATGCGCACGGTGGAGTTGACTGGCTTGGGATAATCCGCGCGGCGTGGGCAAACTTCCGCAAGCGCAGCATCAAGCAGGGCGCAAGCACCATTACACAGCAGCTCGCGAGACTCCTATTCTTGACCTCGGAGCGGACGATTGAGCGTAAGATCAGGGAGGCCATCCTCGCCAGGCAGATCGAGGACAGACTTCCAAAGAAGAGGATTCTCGAATACTACCTCAATGAAATATACCTCGGCTCGGGCGCCTATGGCGTCTCAGCCGCTGCACAGACCTACTTCGGCAAGCCGCTCAGGGAGCTTTCCTTACCACAATTCGCTCTACTTGCAGGGCTGCCAAGGGCACCGAGCAGGTATTCCCCATTCAATAATCCTGGGTTGGCGAGAGAGCGTCGAGATTTCGCGCTCAACCGGATGTTGGAGGAGGGCTTTATCACTGGGGAGCAATGTCGGGAGGCCATCGCTAGCCCACTCAATACTGCGGACAAGGCCGACCCATCCTCCTCCTGCGTCGGCGCATGGTATTTCGAACACATAAGAAGGACCGCGCTTGATGTATTCAGAGCGCCATCCGAGGGTCCGAAAGACGACGAGGAAGACGAGGGACGCCTGTATGGCGCATCCGCCAGCGACGTCATCTATCGCAACGGCCTCAATATCTATTCGACCGTGAACATGAAGCTGCAGGCTATTGCGGAACGGGCGGTCGATAAAGGTCTCAGAGAGCTCGATAAGAGGATGGGCTTCCGGGGCCCACTGGAGGATGCCTTGCTGGATGGGGAACTAAAGCGGGAAGACCTCGAGCCAGGAATCCTATCCTACGCGGCGGTTCAGAGCTGCGGGGCTGACTCAATCGAAGTCATCTTCGGGGATGACATACCGGGCACGATAGATAAGAAATGGTTCAAATGGGCACTTAATGGCAAGTCTCAGCTCGATCTTGCCACCGGCGCAGTGATAGAGGTCAAGGTCACAGACGGCTATTCGGCCGAAGCGGAAGGAGCCGTGCCCCTTGCCCTCGAACAGCCACCAGTGGTCGAGGGAGCGCTTGTGGCAATTGACCTGAATACTGGTGATGTGAAGGCGATGGCAGGCGGCAGGAGCTTCGCGGTGAGCGAATTCAACAGGGCGGTGCAGTCGCGCAGGCAGCCCGGTTCGGCATTCAAACCGGTTATCTATACGGCAGCAATCGACTCGGGGATGATCCCGACGGACATCATTCTCGATGTACCCGTTTATGTGGACGAAGTGGAGAAAATTTGGAAGCCACAGAACTACGGCGAGCGGGTTTTTGGCCCTGTAACGCTGCAAACCGCGATCGAGAAGTCGAAGAACCTGGCGACAATCAACCTAATCAAAAGACTGAGCCCGGAGCTTGCGGTGGAGTATGCGAGGCTGCTCGGCATCAAATCCCACCTGGAACCCGTGCCGTCGCTCGCACTTGGCTCGATTGGAGTGAGTCTGCTCGAGTTGACAAGTCTATATGGCGTAATCGCGACCGGGGGCAAGAGGTTCGACCCCGTCTTCATGAAGCGGATAACGGACCACTCCGGGGCAGAGCTATTCGGTCAGAAGCCTCAATTCGAGCAGATCATCAGCCCCATGACTGCTTACGTCATGATACACATGCTCAAAGGTGTAATACAACGCGGGACAGGAATCAGGGCGAAGGGATTGGGACATAATCTCGCCGGCAAGACGGGCACATCGAATGACTTCATCGACGCCTGGTTCATTGGATTCAGCCCGGACCTGGTGGTCGGGGCATGGGTTGGCTTTGACGAACTAAAGCCGATCGGACAGGGAGAATCCGGTGCGAGGGCCGCACTTCCGATTTGGATCGAATTCATGAAAGGAGCTCTCGAGGATCAGCCAGAAACCGACTTCCCCGTCCCCGATGGCATTGTCTTCAGGCTCATTGACGCCGACAGTGGGGAGCTCGCCACAGAGAGAACGGCAAATGCAATCCTGGAAGCTTTCGTTGGGGGCGCGGAGCCGATCGATCAGACAGCAAATAGACCTCAGAGAACACGGCGCTTCTCCGAGATCGACATCGGGCTATGATCCATGCTGAAGAAAAGCGATAAAAAAAAAGCCGCGGCTCTTGCTCACGATCTGACAAGGCCAGACCCGCCCGGGGTTCTTGCCAAAGGGGCAGGCCATCTGGCCGAGAGAATCATAAAGCTGGCGAAGGAGCACGATATCCCGATCAAGGAGGATGCCGATCTGGTCGAGGCCCTGATGCAGCTGGACCTGCACGAGGCGATTCCGCCGGAGCTCTACAAGGCGGTCGCGGAGATACTCGCGTTCATCTACAGCATGAATCAGAAGTGGAAAGAGCTCAAACTCTAGTATAATCTATTGGCTCTTGAATACGGCTAAAATCTAATCGACCTGGAGAGTTGTTAAATTGGATGAGCAGACCATCAAAGAAGCCCTCATCTCGGGGCAGACGGAGCAATTATGTGATTCGGTCAAGGATTCGCTAAAAGGGGGAGAGACTCCCAAGGCGGTTCTGGACGTCATGATAGAGGGAATGCAGGTCGTGGGAGACCGCTTCCAGAAGAAAGAGATATTCATTCCGGAGGTGCTTCTATCGGCTCGGGCGATGACCGCTGCGACCGATATTTTGAAACCGTTATTGGTTGAGTCCGGCATGGAGCCTCTCGGCAAGGTCGTCATCGGCACAGTGCTCGGCGACCTTCACGACATCGGGAAGAACATCGTCGGCATGATGCTCGAGGGCAATGGTTTCGAGGTGGTCAATCTCGGCCGCGACGTTGCCCCCGAGAGGTTCGTCGAGAGCGTCAAGGATACAGGAGCAAAAGTCGTCGGTCTATCTTCACTCATAACCACTTCGATGCCGCAGATGAAGAGGACCATCGAACTGCTCGAGGCCGACGGCCTGAAGGACTCCACCTTTGTAATGGTCGGAGGGGCACCGGTCACCCAGGAATTTGCCGACTCGATCGGCGCCGACGGCTATGCTGATGACGCAACCGGCGCGGTCCGCAAAGTCAAGGAGATGTTGGGAATTGGCTAGTCGGTTCGAAGATCAACTTGCGATAGGACGACCACTCGTAGTCGATGGGGCCATGGGGACGATGCTTCAAAATGCAGGCCTCGGTATCGGGGAGTGTCCAGAGCTATGGAACCTGGAACACGCCGACCGTGTCCAGCGAATCCACGAGGAGTACCTCAGGGCCGGAGCCGACATAATTGTGACCAATACATTCGGCGGGTCTCCGAAAAAACTCAAGATGTTCGGGCTGGAGGGGAAGGCTTATGTGATCAATCGAGCCGGGGCCGAGCTTGGCGTGAAAGCTCGCGAGGCCTGCGGCAGAACAAAGGACGCCCTTGTCTTCGGAAGCATAGGCTCAACTGGTGAGCTCCTGGAGCCTTTGGGCACGGCAAC
>JAFGIT010000057.1 GCA_016929465.1 Candidatus Coatesiibacteriota bacterium
AAGGTGCGATTGCAGCGATATGACGATCGACAATTGCGTCATATCGGACAATAGAGCCGATTGCGGAGGCGGCATATACGGCCCCGGCAAAGACTATTGGGTCACCATCTGGAACAGCAAGATTCTCTACAATCACGCAGACGCTGGCTCTGGAGGAGGAATAGCCTACTGCTACGGGGCCATCTTGAGCTGCAACATCGAAGATAATACAAGCGTCGGCGATGGCGGCGGCCTCTTCTACTGCGGCTGGGACATCGACGATTGTTGGATTGCATGGAACGCCGCGGAAGGGAATGGCGGTGGCCTAGACAGCTGCGATGGGACGATTCGATACACCACCGTCTCCGACAATACGGCGGGCAACGAGGGAGGTGGATTGGCCGGCAGCGAGGCGGTAATACACGACAGCTCAATCTCTTCCAATTACGCCGACTCCGCAGGCGGTGGGCTCGCCTGGTGCGGACAGACCATTTTTAATTGCGAAATGGTCTTGAATGAAACCGACGGTGACGGCGGTGGATTCTATGAGTGCCACGGCACGATAAGAGACTGCCAGCTCAGTGAACACTGGGCGGGTCATGATGGCGGCGCTATCTTCGCCTGCCACGGCACCATCATTAATTGCCTCTTCTACAATTGGAACCACGCCGGGAACGAAGGCGGCGCCATCTATGGGTGCAATGGCCGAATCCTCAATTGCACAGTTACCGACAACGGGGCCGATTATTACGGCGGTGGGCTTGACAATTGCCACGGTGAGATAACAAACTGCATTGTCTGGGATAACTGGGCGACATACGATCCTGAAGTCTCGGATTGCGATGAGATAACTTACTGCTGCATCAAGGATTGGAGTGGCGGCGGTGACGGCAATATCAGCGACGATCCGGAGTTTGCGAGCGGGCCCGAGGGCGATTTCTATCTCAGTCAGACTGCGGCGGGCGAGGGAAACGACAGCCCTTGTTTGGACACGGGCAGCGACCTGGCCTCGACCCTCGGCTTGGACAATTGCACGACCAGAACGGACAGCTCTCCTGACGCAAACCAAGTGGATATGGGCTTCCACTACGGCAGCAGCAGGTCGTCGGACTTCTACGTCGATGAATCGGGCAATGACACGGACAACGACGGACGAACCTGGGCAACAGCTTTTGGAAGTATCGAATGTGCGCTCTCTGCGTGCTCCGGTTCGATACCCAACACGGTTCACGTCTCCGCGGGAGAGTACGTCAGAAATCTGACCATGAAGAGCTATGTGACGCTCTTGGGCGGCTACCCCAGGCTGGGTGGAGCGCGCAACTCCAGCATCCATGAGACGGTTATCAATGGTGGCTCTGATGGCTCTGTCATCACGATCGACTCCCTAGAATCAGTGAGAATCGATGGCTTCACAATCAAGAATGGTTACGCAGAGAAGGGCGGCGGGATATTCTGCTACAATAGCTCACCGTCGATCATGAGCAACCTGATCACGTTGAACTACGCGTTCGCCAGCGATGGCTACAGAGGTCTTGGTGGCGGGATATACTGCGAAGACTGCTCGCCTGAGATATGCAACAACCGTTTTGTCGAGAATGTAGCGACCGGTAGTGGTCAAGGCAGCTGCCACGGTGGCGGGATATGCTGCAACACTGCTTCACCGACCGTTACCGGCAACGAGTTCGAAGGCAACGTGGCGGCTCTGCTTGGTGGCGCGATTATGTGCGACCATAACAGCTCGCCTTATGTCTGCGGCAACACAATAACCGGCAACTACGCATGGAGTCAGGGCGGCGCAATAAGCTGTGACAACGGCAGTTCACCGTTGATCAAAGGGAACTCAATCACCTCAAACACCTCAGATGGCTGTGCTGGGATATCCTGTTTCCAGAGCAGCTCGCCGCAGATCATCGACAACGTCATCGCAGACAACGTGTCGGATGGCGGCTTAGGTGGCGCGATTCTGTGCTATTCATACAGCTCACCCGATCCCGTCAATAACAACCTGATCTACGGCAATTCCGCAAGGCGAGGCGGCGCGATCTACTGCCAGTACTACTCTTCGCCAAGGATAACCAATTGCACGATCGCGGATAACGTCGCGACCGACACAGGCGGCGGGCTCTTCGTTGCCACATCCGACTGCGGCCCTATTATCAGGAACTGCATCCTGTGGGGCAACTCGCCCTATCAGATTGCCGGCGGAGACGCAAGAGGCGTTCAGGTGTATTACACCGACATTCAGGACGGCTGGACGGGAACCGGCTCCAACAACATAGACAAAGACCCTGAATTCGTGCCAACTGGCGATGCACCTTACACCTACTACATCGCGCATGAAGGTGTCCAGGCCGGTAACTCGCCTTGCGTGGACGCTGGTCAAGGCTCCCTTGGAGACTATGACCTCGGCAATGGGAACACAACTTGCACCGATGGTCGCATGGACGAAAATGACGATGGTGACGAGGACACTGGCCCCATCGACATGGGTTACCACTACTCGGCCAAATACAGCGGCGACGGAAACACCTACATCGACTTGATCTCCTTTGCCGCCGAATCAAATGGCTCGAGCATCATACTGAACTGGGAAACCGGCACGGAGATCGACAACGCCGGGTTCGTTGTTTTCAGAGGGACTGCCTCGACCGACGGGTATGCCCGGATAAGCGAATTGATAGCAGCCAAGGGCGGACCAACAGACGGCGCCTCGTATAGCTTCATCGACAGTGATGTTGCGGCGGGCGTTGATTACATCTACTGGCTCGTTGACATTGAGACAACAGGCGAGTGGACGGCTCATGGTCCGGTCTCTGCCAGGCTGCAGATACATTCAGACAGCCCTGAAAGCCTATTTCACATCGACAGGCCTGAAAACCCGTCATACGCCGCCAGATAGGAGATGATTTCATGAAGACGACAACCTATGACAAACCGATAATAATGACACTCAGCGGTGATGCCATTCTGAGCACGCTTGGCCCGAGTCTATCGTGTACAGGCTTTGGTGGCTCAGCTAGCTGCTAGTTAGTTCAAAGTTCAAAGTTCAAAGTTCAAAGTTCAAAGTTCAAAGTTCAAAGTTCAAAATCTGAAGTTCAAAGTTGGATCGATGGGGCGGAAGCAATTCCGCCCCCTTTTCTTTGTCATCATGTGACGGCAGAGGGCACCTCGTCCATTCTCCTCTCGCGAAGCCAAATGACCTGCATAGAGAGCTGCTAGGGCTCGCCCTGGCGTTTCGTACCGAGATAAATAATCGCATCTCTGCTCGATTCGGGCATTCATCTCTGGCGAGGCTTGCAAAATGGCCTCCAATAAGGAAAACTCTACCTATAACGTAAGTATCTCGCTAAACCTTATTTTGCTCTCAAAGGAGTTGGAGGATCGACGATGAGCCCAGAGAAAAAGCCCAATCCCGAAGACAAGTCCAAACATGACGCAATTGGTGGGGAGAGTCTCGACAGCGTAAGAAATATCCTCTTTGGCGCGCAGATGCGGGATATAGAGAAGAAGTTCTCAAACCTCGAAACACGAGTGACCAAGGAGATAAGCAACCTCGGCGACAGTATGAGCAAACGCATGGACTCCCTCGAGAAGCATTTCAAAGGCGAGGTCGAGGCCCTCAATTCAGGTTTGAAAGCTGAGCAAAAGAAGCGCGATGAGCAAGCCAAGACCACTTCTCAGCACTTCGACGAAATCGAGAAATCAATCGCTGAGCATCGGGATGAGAATTCCAAGGCGTTGCGCGAGATCAGGGAGCAGATACTCGACCAGTCGAAGACACTGAGAGATGAGATTGGCCGTAAATACGAGGAGATCGCAGATGCCCTCAATCGGGAAGCCGAAGACCTTAAATGCGGCAAAGTGGACCGCTCCGAGCTAGGTTCAATCCTAGCAGAGCTCGGCATGCGGTTATGCAGCGACGAGCGGTCTGAAGGAAGTCCCGAGCAGGCGTGATCTGCAAATGAGCGGCTCCGCAAAAGACATACCAGAAGATTCTCCCCCTGGTTCAGGTGAATCGCCCGAAGAGCGAGAGCTTGCAAGGCTTCGTGAGATTATCAACGGGCCGGAGCGGAAAGAGCTGGAGAATCTGAAGAAGCGCCTGGATGACCCAAGAGTGCGCGCCCGGGAAATAGCCAGCAACCTGCCCGAGGCTTTCGCACTTCACACCGATTCAGGTGGAAGGCTTACCAAGGCCCTAATGCCCTCTGTCGAGGAAGCTCTTCAAATCTCCGTAAATCGCAACCGTAAGAGCCTGGCCGCGGTGATTTTCCCACTGATGGGGCCCGCGATCAGGAAAGCCATCTCAAGCGCGATCCGCGAGATGATCCAATCGCTGAACAAAGCTTTAGAGCATGGCTTGTCCATCAGAGGCCTGCGTTGGAGGATAGAGGCGATCCGAACTGGGAAGAGCTTTGCAGAAGTAGTGCTCTTTCATACGCTTGCTTACCGAGTCGAACAGCTCTTCCTTATCCACAAGGAAACCGGTCTGCTGCTCCAGCACGTCTCCGCCGGGTCAGTTATGGTCATGGATAGCGATCTTGTGTCGGGTATGCTTACGGCGATTCAGGATTTCGTTCGTGATTCATTCTCGTCAAAGGAAGGAGATACTCTCCAGACAATGCAGGTCGGTGATCTGACTGTCTGGATAGAGGACGGCCCCGAGGCTGTATTGGCTGCGGTAATAAGGGGCGAAGCTCCAGAGGAACTCAAATCGAGACTCACCGAGACCCTCGAGAGCGTTCACTCGATGTTCGCATCAGAATTATCCTCTATGGATGGCGACACGTCTCAATTCGATCGCACCAGGCCGATCCTCGAGGAGTGCCTGATCGAGGCCGCGGCAGAGAATAAGAAAAAGCGAACGCTCTCCTTGCCGTTCATTTTGGTGGTCCTGGTCATTCTATCCGGCGCGGTCTATTGGTCGGCGCTCCGGATTGGCGAGGGCAAGCGCTGGGACGAGTGTATAGCGAGGCTAAATGGCGAGAGTGGAATTGTGATTACCTCCGTGACGAAGGATAGAGGTAAGCATATAGTCAGAGGCCTGCGAGATCCCCTGGCTGCGGACCCTGCCGCTATTTTGGCAGAAAGCGGAATCCCGGTTGACCAGGTTGAGGCGACATGGCTCCCGTATCAATCGCTGGCACCTGACTTCATCCTGAAGCGAGCGAGACGACTGCTTCTTCCTCCGACTGGCGTATATCTCTCACTCGAAGAAAGCGTCCTCCATGTATCTGGGAGTACTCACCACAAATGGATTTTGCGAGCGCGGGAGATAGCCATGATGGTTCAGGGTGTTGACTCCTATGACGATTCCGGACTTAGGGATTTGGATCTACCGAGATTGGAGCACGCCGTCGAGGCAATTCAAAATTACGTGGTCCGTTTTCAGCTCGGCAGCACCCAGTATGCCGACGGACAGCAGGATGTCATTGACGGTCTAAAAAGAGATGTGAAGCAGCTGTATTCTCTGGCAGCCCTGTTCGGGAAGTCAGTGGATATCAGAATAGTAGGTCATACGGATTCTACCGGCACCGAGGCTGTCAACGCAGAGCTGAGCCTGGATAGAGCAAAAGCGATATCGCAGGAATTGCAGTCCGTTGGTCCCCGGATCAGTATGCGGTTCAAGGGGGTGGGCTCATCAGAACCTGTGAGGGCGGAGGCAACGGATGAGGATAGGATCCTGAACCGAAGTGTGACCTTTGAAGTCGAATTGATAGAAATGAGTAGTCCGGAGTAAGCGAACAGATGATCAAGAAGAAAGTGTGCATGTTGGGTTCATTTGCAGTCGGGAAGACCAGCCTTGTCAGGCAGTTTGTGCAGGGCATTTTTTCGGACAAATACTTGACGACGGTCGGGGTGAAGATCGACAAGAAGACCATCGAGTTGGCCGGCGAAGAAGTACAGATGATGCTGTGGGACATTGCCGGTGAGGATGGTTTCCAACGTATCCAGACAACCTACCTGCGCGGCATGGCAGGCTATATTCTCGTTGTCGATGGGACGCGCAGGTCAACCCTCGAGGAGGCAAAGAACATCTTCCTCAGAATCGATGAGATGGACATAGGCTCCGTACCCCATGTCGTCTTTCTCAACAAGATAGACCTGACCGATGAGTGGGAACTCAAAGGCGAAGACATCGCATCCCTTAACGAGATCGAAGCACGCGCCTTCAAAACCAGCGCCAAGACGAACGAGGGATTGGAGGAGGGCTTTTTGAATCTTGCGGAGATGATGGTGAAACAAGGATGAGGGACCTACCGCAGGCGGTCACAGATTACATCTTTGGCCTCACGATAGAAGCAACTCGCAAGAGGTCTCCCGCATATCTTCTCGGTGACGGTGAGGGGCGGCTTATCGAATTCGGCGGGAAACTGGCTCTCTATGGCATAAATAATCCCGAGCTCGGCGTACACATCGACCAACAGGTCGAGTATCTTGCCGGTTTTCTTCCCCTCGAAGGAGAGCCCGTCGTGTTGCCTTGCCTGAAATGCGGCGACGGCGTTTCGACCGACTTGCACATATTCTCGGGCGAAGGGGGGGATTGGATTCTATTTCTCGAGTCAACTGAGATCGAAGCAACGCAGCAGGAAATCCAGCAGCATGCACATGAGCTTAGCCTTAACAAGGAAAAGCAATCAAGGATGCTCTCTCAGTTTCTTGGAGACCAGGTAGCGCAGGGGCTGGAGGACGGGAAGTTCGACATAAAAAAAGGAGGCGAGAGGAGGAATCTGACCATCCTCTTCGCCGATATCCGTGACTTCACACCGTTCAGTGAAAACCACAGCCCACAGGCGGTATTCAGGACCCTGAACATTTACATCCGCAGCATGATGGAGACCCTGGCAGGCGAAGCCAGCTCCCTGAACGCAATTGTAGGGGACCAGGTCATGGCAGTCTTCGGAATATTTTCTGCAGCAGCATCCCACCAGTTCCGGGCGGTCGGAGCATCTCTCAAGATGATCGAGAAGGTGAATGAGCTCTATGAAGAGCGCAAGAGATGGAATCTCCCAGCACTTAGAATCGGTATCGGGGTGTCATCAGGACCTGTGGCGATTGGGATACTGGGGACGAAGGAACGCAAGACGCTAACCGTAATAGGCCACTATGTGAACCTCGCCGCCCGTTTGCAGAGCCTTGCCTCTCCCGGTGAGATACTCATCGATAAAAACACCTACGATAATATCCGCAGCTACAGGCGCTTCTTTAGCCCGACTACGCTCGAGTGCAAAGGTATCGTCTCTCCAGTAAAGACCTTCTCCAATATGGGGAAGAACTGAATTGCTTAGCCTGGCGGCGCGATTTAGGGCCCTTGCTTTTTTATAGCGGATGATTTAGATTCAAAATAATCCGGAATTCCGGAGGTGGATGGTCAGACGCCATCGGGGGCCTCTTTTGAGGCCCTTCCTATTTTTAGAGCCTCAATCTTGCCTATGGCAGGAGTTTTTTCCCAAAGACCCGCCTGCCGCTCTGATAGTACTTTGGTTGTAGGATTTTGATCACCTCTCTGCCAAACGGCGCGATCTCATTTTCGAGAAGGCCGCTATCCCTGAGTATCTCGTTACGACTGGGATGGGCAACGATGTCAGCCAGCTGCAGGCCCGAGATATTTCGCGCTTTCGGCTTCACCTTCAACTGCTTGCTGCTCAATGCATTCTGGAAGCGCTGGCCAGAAACAAAATTAGAGCCATCTCTCACAAGCCTCGCGAATGAATCTTTCAAGCGCATATCCGCTTTGCCTCCCCTCGCTTCCGCCATTGCATCTCCGCAGTATTCATTGCCCTCAAGAAAAAGAATGAAGCGCTCCAACATGACCGCCAGACAGTAATGATACGGATCATATCTTCAGATGCGATATGTCTCCTTATGATGCTTTTTATCTATGCAGACAGTGATGACTACGTATTGCCAAGATATGAGGAGATCCAAGAATTCCGAATCAAACCGTCTTCTTGCATCGGGCTCTCTCAGTTTTTGAAATGGATATCTAGCATTCATCAGTTCTTTTCTATGCAGGATGATCGGCTCGTCAGGATGACATCCGAAGTGCCTGTCCTTCAATGCCTCCATCTGTGGATGCAGTGTGCTCTTCACGTAATCCAATTGGATGATTACGCCTTTAAGGTTCAAGAATCGGTGGTTTGGATTGTCCGAGCTATCGAGGTCGGGATTTCCCACCTCGTCAATATAAATGCGGTACGCAGGTCTGTTTAGAGTGCTTCGATCTGAGATATTATCCATAGATGTAATACTAGCAACACCAAGCACATTAAGTCAAATTCGCGAACTCTCCAGTGGCACAAATCACGATACGCGAATCCCGTCCGGGCCGGGATCCGCAAAACCTCGAAATCCGCCGCCTCACTCAGGAGACAGCCTCACCCTCCTCATCGCCATCATAGAGACGACGTGTATCGGGTCCCAACTGGAGCCGAAGGGCGGCGCGTAGGGTAGGTCGAGCTGCGCGAGGTCTGCGACCGTCAGGCCAGCGTATGTTGCAGAGATGAGCGCGTTTATCCTGGCGAGTGCGCCCTCTTCGCCAACGGCTTGCGCGCCCAGGATTCTCCCGGTGCTCTGATCGAATATGAGCTTGAGCTTCAACGGTCTTGGATTCGGGTAATACGCTGCGTGCGAGTGGCCCATGAATGCCTGCGAGAGTGCGCCGCTGCAGTGGTTCTTTGCGGCTTCTGTAATGAGGCCCGTCGAGGCGAAGACCATACCGAACGCACCTGAGATACTGGTCCCGAGGATACCCGCGGATTTCGCATTCCCACCGGCGGCGTTCTCGCCCGCCACCCTGGCCTGCTTCTCGGCTACTGTCGCGAGCGGCATGCAAACCTGCCGACCGGAGACAATGTGCAGCGACTGGCAGCAATCTCCAGCAGCAAATACATCCGGGACGGAGGTCCGCTGGCCCTCATCGACCGCTATCGCACCACACTCTCCTATCTCGATGCCCGCTTCCTTCGCGAGCGAGATATTCGGCCGGACGCCGAGCGCCAGTATCACGATGTCAGCATCGATCGTCCCCCCTGCGGCAACCACCGAACCGACACTGCCTCTTTCGTTCGGGACGATCTTCTCGAGAGCTGAATTAGTCTTGATCAAGAGGCCATTATTCTCGAGATGCTGCTGGGCAAATTCTGCCATGTCCGGGTCCATGCTGGTCAGAATCTGGGGAAGCATCTCTAGCACGGTGACCTCGAGTCCGAGGTGAGTGAGTGCCTCGGCCATCTCGAGCCCGATGTAGCCCGCGCCAACGACAACCGCCTTCCTGGGCGAATTATCCGCGATATAGTTCCTTATTCTCTCCGCGTCGCCGATGTTGCGCAGCGTGAATACACCCTCCGCATCCACGCCCTCTACAGGTGGGACTTTGGGAGATGCACCCGTCGCAATGATCAACCTGTCGTATTCCAGCACATATTGGCTCTCGTTGATGTCGGTGCAGGTTACGCACTTCGCCTTGGTGTTTATTGAAAGGGCCTTGTGTTCGAGTCTGAGGTCGATGCCCATGCGGTCCCTGATGATCGCCGGCTCCGCGAAGGTCAGTTTGCGGACGTCCTCGATCTCCCCGCCTACGAAATATGGTAGGCCACAGGGAGAACTAGAAGCATATATGGATTGCTCCAGCACGGTGACGTTCAGTTTGCGGTTTAGCTTCTTCGCAGCAGCGGCGGCACCGAGACCGGCAGCCTGCGCGCCTATTACAACGATCTTCTGACTATTATTCGACATCATTTCCTCGTTTTCCGACTCGACACAATAAGGCCCGAAAGGCTCTCCAAGCAAAAGCCTTGACGTGAATGGTCAATCTGTAAAACAATCAGCATAATTCCCGCGCTTTGGGCGGTCATTCAATACAATAACAAATCAAGAGATAAAAACTTAGGAGCGATAATATGAGTAATCAGTGTCCCCCGGCAAGTCACTCCGGGGAGGATGAAATGCCTCCGAATTATAATCCAAATAATACGATCGCAGTCATAGGGGCGGGGCCAGCAGGGATGTCTGCCGCGATTTACGCAAAGCGCTCCGCAGTCGATGTTCTTCTTTTCGAGCGGGTGATGGCTGGCGGCCAGATCATGACCACCCAGTGGATAGAGAACTATCTGGGCTTCCCCGCTGGAACGACTCCGTCCGAGCTGGTGGCCAAATTCCAGGAGCACATCGCCTCTTTGGGAATAGATGTCACCTCAGAGAATATCAAGAGAGTCATCCCAGGCGATCTTCAGACCGTGGAGACCGAAAGCGGAAAGAAATATAAGTGCAAGGCCGTCGTCGTTGCGACGGGAGCAAGGCCGCGTTTCCTGGGAGTGCCGGGAGAGTGGCAGCTTCATGGAAAGGGAGTAACTACATGTGCGGTATGTGATGGTAATTTTTTCAGGAACCAGACCGTCGCAGTCGTGGGTGGCGGCACAACCGCTGTCGAGGACGTCATATACCTCTCGAAAATCGTGAAGAAGATCTATCATATCCACAGACGAGACCAGCTCAGGCTTGCTGGTGAGACATCTGATGAGCTTGCGAAGCTAAAGAACGTCGAGCGTGTATTCAACCACACTGTCGAGGAGATACTCGGCGAGAAAGAGGTCACAGGCATCCGCGTCAAGAATCGGGAGGACGGCAGCGTCAGGGACATCGAGCTGAGCGGCGTCTTCGTCGCGGTCGGGATCGCGCCGAACTCCGATTTCGTCAAGGACCTCCTCGAGACTGACGAAGGCGGCTTCATAGTCACCAAGAAGGATATGTCCACCTCCGTCGAAGGCGTCTTCGCCGCGGGTGACGTCCGAGTGACCGACTTGAGGCAGGTCTGCACCGCAGTCGCGGACGGCGCCCTCGCCGGCCTCGGTGCGACAAAGCGAATCACGGGCATTGACCTGGCCTGATATGCGGATTACAGCGGCCGTCCCCTGCT
>JAFGIT010000058.1 GCA_016929465.1 Candidatus Coatesiibacteriota bacterium
GAACCAGCTCGACCTCTCAAAAACCGTCAATCTGATTATTGGGGGCGGGTGGGTGTGACTCAGAATTGCAGGTAATCTCGTGCCAGTGTTGATTTCAGCAAATTGGCATCTGATTGATTTGCTTTGCTCAGTCAATGCCCCATAGGGGCGTCATGTTAATAGCCTCTGGCGCCGGCCGCAGGCCAAACCTACGGATTCGAGGACACCAAAACGAAGCCTTCCCCCTTCCCGTCAATCGCGGCGCGATTGACGGGAAGGGGAAGCAATTGGACTCCTAATCCATAATTCGCACAATCGATAGAGATATTTCCCTGAGTCTTTTCACCACCGCGGAGGTTATCCAGACCGGCGTTGAGGCTCCGACAGTGACGCCTACGTTCCTTTTACCCTCAAACCACTGGTCTTCCAGTTCCTCGGGCCTCTCTATATGATAAGTATCGGTCCCATGCTGCCTTGCCGCTGCAGCCAACTGCTTGGTATTTGCGCTGTGTTTGCCGCCCACGACGACCACGACATCGCACATCTCGGCCAGTTTAAGCGTATTTGAGCGTCTCGACAGGGCCGAATCACATACTGTATTGAAGACGCGGACCTCCTTCGCCTGGGCTACCACGGACGCCACTACTCGGGAGAAGATGTGTATTCGCTCAGTGGTCTGTGAGATGACGCCGATGCGGCTCGTTCCATCCGGTAGATTTACATCGGACTCGCTCCCGACGATCTGCGCATCATGACCGGAGAAACCGAGAAGAGCCTTCACCTCCGGGTGATCAGCATTTCCGACGATGAGTATGTGATAGCCCTCTCTTCTGAGTAAGGCGGCATAGTCCTGGGCCTTCTTAACGAATGGACAGGTCCCGTCGATGATTCTGATCCCCCTGCGGTTTGCCTCTTCGAGCACATCCGGCGGGAGGCCGTGCGAGCGCGCGATTACCGCGCTGTCATCAACTTCATCGAGATTTCGGGCAACCAGAATTCCCTCTTTCGCAAGTGCATCCACAACGTCCGTGTTGTGAATTATCGGGCCGAGTGAATAGACCTTGCCGAGACGAGCTGCGGCGTCCTGAGCCAGTTTAACGGCTCTCTCAACCCCAAAACAAAACCCGGTATTCTCCGCGCACCAAATATCGAACCGTCCCCCTTCGACGATGGTCACTTGAATTGCGGGCGGCGTTAATTCAGACATCTTCGGCCTCTCGACGATCGCCTTCCATATCTCATCCGGTCCTCTTCAGAAGGTCATCCCTGAGTGACTTAATGCTGCTCATAACATCTTCTGCGAATTGCGCATGCACCTGCGTTCTCGTTTCGTCCCTCCCCGGCTTTGGAACCTGCATCGGCCTTCCGACGCAGACGTAAAGCTTATGCGGCCTTATAAGAAGCGACCCGCGAGGAAGAATCCGCGAGCTATTGTGGATATAGGTGGGTATGACCGGAGCGCCGCTCTTTTCAGAGAGCAGCGCTATCCCTGGCCTGGCAGGCAGGAATTCATCGCTCTTGCTTCGAGTTCCCTCGGGAAATAGGAGGAGCGATTTCTCCTCGGCGAGGATCGCCATCGCGCTTCTCAACATATCCCGATCGACACCTGAGCGATGAACCGGGAAGGCATGAACGCTCCGAATGAGCCATCCAAAAAGGCGGTTGCGAAATAACTCCGCCTTTGCCACGAAAAAGAGCGGACGTGGAATCATGAATCCGAGCAGTGGAGGGTCCGCATAGCTGCGATGGTTAGAGGCGAATATAGCTCGGCCTTTTTCGGGCACGTTCTCCCGGCCGATAAGCTCCGCCCTCAGCAGGAGCTTCGATAGCGCCCAACCGATGAATTGAGCCGTCCCGTATAAATACCGGCTGAAAAGGCCCTCGACTGACCGATTACTCCTCATCTTCTCAATCATTATTCCCAATACCATAGCAGTTTCGTCGCAAACAGATAGAACGCTCTTAAGAGAAAACTTCGAACCAGAGTCGGATCGATTAGACTATTCTTGAGCGAGGCGTTCAAGCACCGAGATCCATGAACCGAGATTATCGTCAGTTTCCTATGTCAGCTGTTATCAATTTATACTGCTATCTTTACAAGGCAAGGGCGTCTCTATTAGGATGGCCTGTGGCCAATTCACCCTTGGTCATCAGAAGAAAAGAAGATGGACAAGCAGCCTCAAGAAAAGAGTAAGAGCTCGAAGCTGGAGAAGCGAGCATCGCTTCGGGCGATCTTCTCCTATTTCTGGCTTTATAAACGCTATACATTATGGGGCATTCTTGTTCTTCTCATAGTCGATGCGGTGCAGCTCTTCATCCCTCTTATCGTGAGGAGTCTGATCGACCGGATGACCTCGGGAACCGTCACCCTAGGCGACATCCCACTCTATGCAGCCCTGGTATTCGGAATAGGCCTGATAATGGCCGCATGCAGGTTCCTGTGGTTTATCCTCCTGTTGGTGACGTCCGAGCGAATCTCGGAGCGAATTCGGGGCCGCTTCTTCAGCCACCTCCTCACGCTCTCGCAGCGATTTTTCCAGCACAGCAAGACCGGCGATCTGATGGCGAGGGTCTCGAACGATACCGAAAATGTCAGACTGGCGTGCGGGATGGGGATTATCACGATGGTGGATGGCCTCTTATTCGCTGCGGCCGCAATCGGGATGATGGTCTTCATCAACCTGGAGTTGACCCTGTATGCGCTAATCCCGCTGCCTATCCTGACGGTCGTGGTAATCAAATTCGGACGAATGGTCCACTCCCGATTCGAGGCCGTCCAGGCTCGTATATCGGAGATAACCGAGAAAGTGAGGGATTCCTTTTCGGGGATAAGGGTCGTAAAGGCTTTCTGCCAGGAAACCGGCGAGCTCGAACACGTGAAGAAGGTCAGCTGGGAATACGTCAAAGACAACATGCATTTAATCAAAGTGTGGGGGGCTTTCATCCCGCTTATAGGCCTTTTAGCGGGGTCATCGATGGCCATAGTCTTCCTCAAGGGAGGGTCGGACGTAATACTGGGTCGAATGAGCGTCGGCGACCTCACCGCGGTTACAAGCTATCTGGAGACCCTCACCTGGCCAATGATAGCTCTCGGATGGCTTATAAATCTGCTCGAAAGAGGCGCCGCCTCGATGTCACGCATCAACCGTGTGATGAACGAGGAGCCCGAGATAGTCGATGCTCCCGACGCGATGGAGCTGAAGTCGTCCTCTGCGAAGATAGAATTCCGGCATCTGACCTTCTCGTATGAAGATGGGCTTGCGCCATCGCTGTCAGATATCAGCTTCGAAGTCGCCCCCGGAAGGACACTTGCGATCGTTGGCCGGACCGGCTCCGGAAAGAGCACAATCGCCCGCCTGCTTCTGCGCGAATTCGATCCCCCTCCTGGCACTTTGTTCATCGATGGCAAGGATGTGCGAGAGGTGAAGAAGCAAGACCTCAGGAACCTCTTCGGATTCGTCCCGCAGGATTCATTCCTTTTTTCGGAGAGCATTGCCGAGAACATCGCCTTTGGACAGGAGAACATGGAGAGGTCAGCGATCGAGGAATTTGCCCGTAAGTCGGCGATCAACAAGGACATCGAGGACTTCCCCGATGGGTACGATACGATAGTCGGTGAAAGGGGCGTGATGCTCTCGGGGGGACAAAAGCAGCGAGTTGCGATTGCTCGTGCGCTCGTCAAGAACCCGCCTATTCTGCTCCTCGACGATTGTCTTTCCGCTGTCGATACTGAAACGGAGAGCCAGATACTGGGCAATCTCAGTGAGTCAATTCGTGGGATTACGACGATAATCGTCTCCCACCGGCTTTCGGCGGTCCAGCTTGCCGATGAGATAATCGTGCTGGACGAGGGCAGAGTGATGCAGCGGGGAACACATTCTGAGCTCCTCAGAGAGGGTGGCATCTACGCCGCGCTCTTCGCAAAGCAGCAGATCGAGGAGAGGCTGGACAGGAATGCTTGAACCAGTGGCCCCCGCGCAAGACATCATCGCCCAGGGAATGCAGCTCGATGAGATGACACAAGGCCGATCCTATCCGGCGATGATATTCACAGGGCTTTCACAATCTGAGAATTATCTACAGGACGAAGTGTGAACGACGACTATTTCCCAGAAGACGCCCTGGACCGGCCGTACGACTGGCGGCTGATGAAGCGATTGCTCGCCTTCTCCAAGCCATATTGGCCGATCATTACGCTGTGCGCAGTACTCGTCATAATAAGCGCGGGATTCGACGTGTCCCTTCCCTATCTCACCAGGATTGCAATCGACCGTTATGTCGCAGTTGCAAGCAAAATGGTAACACTCGAGAACGAGTCTCTTCGCGAGCACTTCCAGACACAATACGGCGACCTGATTACTCCGGTCTCCAAGACTGAGTTCTTGATAGACGCCACCGAGACCCAGAAGCTCTTTTCAGAGGATCTGAAGCTCCTGAGAGACGACGGCCTCATCAGCGACGAGAGGATCTATGTTGTTCTGAGCCAGAACTACTCCGCGGAAGACTGGGACGCGGCGGCCGAAGTATGCCGCAAGAACAGCTTCACTGAGTTCGATGGTGGTTTCTACATAGCTGCAGAAGACCTGACCAAGATGCCACTTGCGGATTTGCTGACGCTGCGCAAAAGGGACCTGATAGGCCTCAAGACGTTGGCGATGATCTACCTCGCCATATTAGTTCTGAACTTCTTAATCTCCTATGGGCACGTATATCTCATGCAGTGGGCCAGCCAGAGGACTCTCTATGATCTGCGAGTATCCCTCTTCGATCACATGCAGAGATTGCCACTGTCCTTCTTCGACAAGTCACCGGTGGGAAGACTGGTGACCAGGACTACCAATGACTTCTCCAATTTGCAGGAGATGTTCGGCGCGATCATCATCACAATAATAAAGGACGTTCTGATGGTTCTCTCGATCGCGGGGATCATGCTCTATATGAGCGTGAAATTCGCGCTTATCTCCTTCGTGGTCCTGCCGTTCGTGGTATATGTGTCCATCATCTTCCGCAGGAAGGCGCGTGGCGCATTCCGCAAGATACGCGTCAAGATTGCGAAAATGAACGCCTTGTTCGCCGAGTTCATATCCGGCATGGGCGTGATAAGAGCCTTTTGTCAGGAGGGGCGAATCAACAAGAAATTCCAGGACATTAACCACGAGGTCTTCGCCTGGCGACAGAGGCAGATAACGATCCTGGCCATTTTTCGCCCCACCGTCTGGATCCTGAACAGCCTGGGAACGGGAATTATCATCTGGTATGGTGGCGGTAAAGTTATCCAGAATGAGGTCACGCTGGGGATATTCGTCGCATTCATCGCATATATGCGGATGTTCTTCATGCCGATCCACGACCTGACCGAGAAATTCAATACTATACAGGCCGCAATGGCTTCCTCCGAGCGTATATTCCAGCTGATCGACAGGGAACCCGAGCCTGTTGTCCAGGATCTCCCCGAAAAGGGAACCCCGGAAGATGCGAGAGTCGAATTTCGAGACGTGTGGTTCGCCTACAAAGGGGACAATTGGGTACTGAAAGACGTATCCTTTGCGGTAAAGCCCGGGGAGACGGTCGCTATCGTGGGAGCAACCGGCGCCGGCAAGACGACCATGACCAGCCTTCTCTCGCGCCTGTATCCGATTCAGAAAGGCAAGATACTCATTGATGACACCGACATTGCTCGTCTATCACTCAGTAATCTCAGGAAGATGATCGGCGTGGTTCAGCAGGATGTGTTCCTGTTCTCGACCACGATCGGCCACAATGTCACCCTCAATGATGAGTCGATAGATGAGGCGGCGGTGAAGGACGCCATCAAGATCGCGAGGGCGGAGAAGCTCGTCTCCCGGCTTCCGAAGGGACTCGATGAGCCTGTCGTCGAACGCGGTGCAACGCTCTCTTCCGGCGAGAAGCAGTTGATCGCCTTCGCGAGGGTGCTCGCTTACAATCCCAAGATACTCGTCTTGGACGAGGCCACTTCGAACATCGATCCGGAGACCGAGTCGCTGATTCAGGAGGCACTCATCAATCTCACCAGGGGCCGAACCTGTCTGATAGTCGCGCACCGGTTGAGCACAATCGAGCATGCAGACCGGATACTCGTCCTGCACAAGGGCCGCTTGCGCGAGGTTGGCACGCATTACGAGCTGCTGGAGAAGCGCGGGATATACTACGATCTCTATCGACTGCAGTATGCGGAGCGGAATCGCGCGTGATCTGAGGTCGGGATTGACGAGAAAGGGCTGATTGTGGATTGCCCCGCCCGATCCGAAGGCCCTATTCACTCTCCGGATAGTATTTATCGAGACATTCCGGGCAAAGGCCATGGCTGAACATGGCCTCGGAGTGCTCCGTAATGTAGCTCTCCACGCTGTGCCAGTAGTCTTTGTCATCCCTTATTCTCTTGCAATGCATGCAAATGGGAATTAGTCCACTCAGCTGCTTGACGTCCGCGAGCGCCTTTTCGAGGCTCGCTATCTTCGAGGCGAGTGCCCTTTCGAGCTCGACAACTCGCTCTCCTACCTTGATGCGGCTTCTCAATTCGGCATGGTCGAAGGGCTTCTTGACGTAATCATCCGCACCTGCCTCGAGACCATTCACAATATCTTCCCGCAGCGATTTGGCAGTCAGGAGGATCACATAGATATATCCGGAGCCGGCAGACTCCATTTGCCGAATCCTGCGGCAGAGTTCGACACCATCCGTACCAGGCATCATCCAGTCGAGAATGGCGAAGTCCAGTCGCTCCCTTTGGATAGACTCCCAGGCATTATTTCCATTGGTCGTGACTATCACCTCATGGCCCCATTTGGCAAGAGTACGCTCGAGCACTATTCGAGAGGTTACATCATCCTCGGCTATCAGGATTCGCATTGTGGATTTACCTTCACCAAATCAAGCGCTTGAAGCTTCGAAAGCAGCCTTGCCTTATCGATCGGCTTTACAAGATAGGCCTGGCAATTGCCCCTCGCCGCGGCCTCTATTTGCTCGCGATCGCCAACCGCGGTAACGATGATGATCTTGACTCGCTTGTTTTCGTCGAGGTTTGCCTCAGCCTCCAGTCTGCGCAGTTCTCTGAGCGATTCTTGGCCGCCAAGTCCAGGCATCAAAATATCGAGGCAGATCAAATCATAGGGATGATCGCTCTTGAGGGCGCATTTGTACGCCTCAATCGCCTCCCATCCATTTACGGCAACGTCGCACTCGCTGTATTCAGCCAAAAGACGACGCAGCAATAGCCTGCTCGTGAAGTTGTCTTCGACAATCAGTGTTCTCATAGCTCACCCACCTGTTCTTCAAGCGTGAATCCTGCCACTGCGAGTTTCAAATTCTCAAACTCCCTTATCAGTGACTTCATTAGGCCTTGCGCCTGGCGCATGTCACCCTGCGAGCAGAGGTCCTCCATTTCACTCGCCAAATCCTTCAGTGAACCTGCGCTGACATTTCCGGATGCGCCTTTTATCGTGTGCGCCTGTCGCCTTGCCGTTTCTTCATCTGCTTCCGACAGGGCTCTTTCCAGGACCTCGATCTGAATTGGGATATCCATGAGGAAGGCATCCATGATCTCCTTTGCCAGCTCCTCGTCTCCTCCGAGCCGCTCAATAAAGCCAGGCCTATCGAATTCCGCAGGTGCTTTCCAGTTCTCCCTTAGATCCGTTTCTGATGGCCTCTTCTCGGCATCGATCCACCTGTTGATTGCCGCTGCCAGATCCCGAGGCTGAACCGGCTTGGAGACATAGTCGTCCATGCCGGCATCGATGCACTTCTGACGGTCTCCCTTCAGGACATGCGCCGTCATGGCGATGATAGGAACGCGCGAGCCAGTCCCATTCTCCTTCTCTCTTATGATGGCGGTTGCCTCGAGCCCATCCATTTCGGGCATCTGGACATCCATGAAGACTAGGTCATAAGGTATCGCCTTCAATGAGGCAATCGCCTCGAGCCCGTTAGCCACAACATCGGCTCGAAAGCCCAGCTTCTCGAGTATCTTCAGCGCGACCTTTTGATTTATGATGTTGTCTTCTGCCAATAGAATGCGGGCTTTCTGTCTTCGGTTTTCTGATAGGGTGTGCCGTGCCACTATCTTCTCGCTGGAATTCTTGTTCCCGAACGCCTTGCCCAAGACCGAATGAAGAAGCTCGCACAGCTGAGATTGCTTGACCGGCTTGGTTAAATAACCTGCGAATCCTACCTTCGCGAGTCTTGCAGCATCGCCGCGTTTGCCGAGAGAGGTCATCATCACCAAGATCGTATCCCTGAGGAGTGGGTCCTCCTTGATCATCCTTCCAAGTGACTCTCCATCGATCCTCGGCATTAGCATGTCCAGAACCGCTACCTGGAATGGATCATTCGCCTCGACAGCCTCTCTCAATTTATTGATCGCCGATTCAGCGCAATCCGCTAAATCGAGCCGACAACCGAATGATTTTAGCATTCCCGCAAGCACTCGACGATTCGTCTTATTGTCATCGACCCCGAGAATACGCGCCCTATCGATATCGCCGGCATAGCGGCCCTGAATCGCCTCTTGTGGGTCTTGCTTGGTCAATCGAGCAGTGAACCAGAACAGCGACCCGCGGCCCTCCTCGCTCTCGACACCTATTTCGCCGCCCATTTTCTCTGCGAGCTGCTTCGATATCGATAGACCAAGTCCGGTCCCACCGAATTGGCGAGTAGTCGAGGCATCAACCTGGGTGAAGGCAGAAAATAGGCCGTCGAGCTTGCACTCGGGAATACCAATTCCTGTATCCTTCACGGCGAAGCGGACCATCGCTTCTCCGTCAGCCTCCCAATCAAGAGAGACATGGAGTGCGACCTCCCCCTCTGAAGTGAATTTCAATGCGTTACCCAAAAGGTTTATGACAACCTGCCTTAACCTCCCAGGATCCCCCTGAAGCAGGGCGGGGACTGCCGGCTCAATGAGGCAGGTCAGCTCCAGATTCTTCTCATAAGCCTTGATGGCGTGAATGTCGATGACTTCCTCAAGACAAGTCCGGAGATCAAAATCGAGCGACTCCAGCTCCAATCTCCCGGCCTCGATCTTGGAGAAGTCTAGAATATCATTGATTATATCCAGAAGCGCTTCTGCACTGCTCTTGACGGTCTCAGCGTAGTCTCTCTGCTCTGACGTCAATTCGGTGTCGATCAAAAGACCCGTCATCCCGATTACGCCATTCATTGGAGTGCGTATCTCATGGCTCATGTTCGCCAAGAACTGGCTCTTGGCTGCATTTGCAACTTCTGCCTTTATCGCCAGGTCGTTTGCTCGAGCAAGCGTCTGTTCGAGTCGGAGATTGATTATCTCTGTCTCCTCTTTGGCTTCTCTCAATGCTCCTTCGGCGAGCTTACGCTCGGTTATGTCTCGAAAGAAGCCCACGTTGCACAGCGTGCCGTCTATCACTGCCGTGCTAGCATTAACATCAACACAGAGAATCGAGCCGTCTTTTCTCAGGCATGGAATGTCGGAGGCGAGTCTCTTCTCTCCTCTACCCTGGGCCTCGAATTCCGAACTCACGTACTCCAACGCATCTTGAGGATGGATGTCCATCGACCTCAAACCGACTAATTCACCTTCCGCATACCCGAGCATAGATAGGATCGCTGGATTCGCATACCTGATCAGCCCTTCCGCGTGATCTGCTATCAAGATACCGTCTGCGCTGGCGTCAAAAAGAGCTCTGTGCCTCACTTCTGAGTCACGCAGTGCCTTCTCGGCGGTCTTGCGCTCCGTGATGTCGCGTACGACCGTTTGAATCACCATCTTCCCGCCCAATTCCAGCCGGTCCAATAGAACCTCAGCCGGGAATTCGGTCCCATCGGTTCTTCTGTGTAACCACTCGAATCTCGCGTAGCCATCACGCATCGCGACAGAGATATATTGCTCCGCGAGGACCTGTGAATCTCGACCGCCCGGCTGTGAGGGAGGAGACAGGTCAATGGGCGTTTTCCCTCTGAATTCAAGGGAATCGGCAAAGCCGAACATCTCGAGCGCGGCGCTGTTGCAGTCGAAAAAGCCGCCTTCATCAAGCAACATGACAGCGTCGCTGGAAGAATCATAGAGGGTGCGGAACTTCAGCTCTGACTCGCGCAGCGATTCGATTGCATCCCGAAGCTCACTGGTCCGCTGATTTACTCTCTCCTCCAATTTGCCCTTCTCCTGCGCCAGCATTTCGAGAGTATCCCTTAGACGGGCCTTCATGGCGTTGAATGACCGTGCCAGTTGGCCGATCTCATCACCCGAATCAGCCTTGACATCCGGTGTATCCAGTTTGCCGGTCCCAGCTGATTCAAAGGCCTTCTGCAAGACACGTATCGGGCGGATGACCATTCTGTTCAAGATTAGAGTCGTCGCGCCCGCAACGAGAACTAAGAGAACCATCAAGTAGCCGATCATCGATATGGTCATCGTCTCGAGGTCAGCTTTTTCTACACTTCTGCTGAACTCCATCCTGACTTCACCAATGTCCGTGGTCCCCCAGATCACTGGTGTTGCTGTGCTTCTGATACCGTCTGGAATCGCCGACAGATTCCTGTAATCAGGCGATGCGACATCCACAATGGGCGATCCTTTGAAATCCAGGAATTGGAGACGTATTACCCTGGGTAGCTGCATGAATTGCTCAGCCCGCCTTTTGATCTCATTGAAATTACGATCGTGCATGTGCTCTGCCACAGTACTAGATATTACCGAGGCGGTGTTCATGCACTCTCTATGGTATCTTCTCAGAATCTCGTCCTGCTGTTTCGCGAGCGTGTTAAGCCAGAAGTAGCCAATTATGGCAACCATCAGGACTGCTGCAAATGAGAATTTGGATCGAAGGCCCCCCATCTGGCTAAATCGCAGGATATGCTTCATTCGTGCGAAGCCTCATCCGATGGGGTCTCTCGGCTTCTCAAAGCGATAATAAATGGGGCCAGGACAAGGCAAAGCAATGCTCCCAGGAAGCCATAGGTCTCGATTCCGAAGTTGTTGGCAAGTTCAAGGGGAACCGAGACGATCAGCGCCCCGATCAATTCTCCTGGCTTTTTGCTGTAGCCATACTCAGTACCATATATCTCTTGGATGTTCTCAGGGGCTTCTTCTGGCTCTCCGTGGCATTTCAGACATTGATCCGTGATCCTAACAGGCGTCGCGATATAGGACCGTCGCTCTCCGGTGTGCTTCATGACGCCGTCCCAGAGAGTGAGTTCGGGATCTCTGGCAAACTGCGCAATTATCTCTTTTTCCTGATCAGTAGCCAGGTTTCTGCGATTTCTCGGGTCTAGGCAAGCGTGCTTGAACGAGAAAGCCGGATAACTCTCTCGAATCCTGTTGAAGACATTTCTCGCCCCAAAGGATGAAGACATTGCCTCAATGACGAACCGGTCGTCCCCAAACTCCTTCCATAACGCGGGCTTGATGACGCTGCTCGTGATATACCGGTCCGCTTCCATCGCCGTCAGAATGAGACGTGCTCTCTGCTCGCATATCTCCTCGGCTGCAAATCGCTCCATCCAGAAGTGGATCAAGTACACTCCTATTAAGCTCGCTATGAGCACAATCCAGGCTGTTGATCTGGACATCTATTCCACCCCTTATAGATTCAGATGTTGCTCTTGAGATTCGAGGGATTGCCCCCACTTTAACGATTCGAATCTTGCGCGATCTTCTTTAGCGCTGAATTCGCTGACGGTGGGAAATCCTTCTGCAAATTCCTACGAAGGAAAGGCGGAAGGCCTCTTGCTGGCCTCTCTCTGATCAGATCATCAAAGATAAACGGACATGAGTGAATTCGATTGATCTCGAAGGACTACGAAGACGTACTAGCTGGTACCATTCGACCACCTGACGGTTTGTGGGCTGTGCAATCCCGCCCAACCGGTCGGTTGCATCGAGGTCGCGGAATGATACATGCCACTGGTAGAACCCGAAGGCAGACCGGCTGGGACCTTCTCCCAAACGTGATCTGCGGGTTCATCTCCCACCCGTGATGAGCGGATGCCTGGTCGGTCAAGGGGGAGGTACCATGTTAATCGAGGGTAGTACAGGACGATGTCGATCAGGAATCCTGCGAGGTTATCCTCAGCCGGGCCTCGCCTGTCGTATAGGCTTCCTCGCCATTTCCGAACTTGCCCTCTATGCGTATCCGAAAGATCCCCTCCAGTATGCCTCCCTCAGCATCGACAATCGTCGCAAGCTGGGATTTCAACGTAGAGGGCACTGCAACCATGGTGAGGGTCGTCTCATCGTCAGACGTCGATGCAGCAATCGATACATACATGCTTCTCTCAAAGGAGAAGGGCGAATAGCCAGGCAGCTCCAGCTGCACTAGATACCTCGTTATGATGACGTTATAGGTCGGATCGATCTCGTTGCCCTCATAATAGTCCGGATACCTGTTGATGACATAGACGATTGCGCTGTCATCGGTGCCAAGATCATCGGCATGAACACTCGACTCGATGTAGGTCGAGCCCGTCATGGATTCGATCGCCGTTATCTGAAGTCCCCAAACCGTTGATTCGGAATCGTCCCCGCTGTCTCCTCCTCGCCGCGAGCACCCCGAGATCAGGAGTGCGCTAACGAGTATCGGTAAAGCCAGAATTAGAAAACACCTGCGCATTTATGCCTCCATCCGTCTATTCTGATTTATCGGTATCATTGTCATTGCCGGTCTCATGCTGTCCAGAGTCCCCGGCGCCCGAATCTCCCTGCTGTCCAGAATCATCCCCGCCATCAGATCCAGATGATTCTGACTGGGTCTCGGAGCCTGTACCATCGCCTGGCGGGCAATTTCCTTCCTCCCAGAAGAGCACTTCTCGCTTCCGAATCTCCTTGAACAGGTCCTCCATGCTCGCCTCGAAGTCGTCTATTGCTCCCTGCGCATCAGCCGGAGTATCGATGATGGTCGGAGTAATTAGAATGAGGAGTTCGATATTCGTCTCAATAATCGACGTGGACGAGAAGAGCTTCCCCAAATAGGGGATATCCATGAGTAGTGGAATGCCCTCCCTCGCGGTATTCGTATTCTTCTTGATCATGCCGCCGATGAGCAGAGTATTCTTGTTGTCCATGAAGACGGTGGTCTTGACTTCCCGGCGGTTCACGATCGGTGAATCAGAGCCACCAATCTTGTTCGTCTGCGCATCCGAAACGGTCTGGTTGATCTCCAGTTTTATCTTGCTTCGCTCATTCACATAGGGCTTGACGTCCAGGATAACGCCGGTGTCCTTGTATTGGATGGTGCGTCTCACGTCGAAGTCAGACGCGGCGCTGGTGCTGCTGGAGGTTTCGCTGGTTACGATAGGGACGTCCTTACCGACATATATCTTCGCCTCCTGGTTGTTGGATGCGATGATTCTTGGTGTGGAGAGAACATTCAGCTTGGATTGGCTCGCGTAGGCATTGAGGATACCCTTGAACCGCTCGGCATCTATGGCGCTCAGGACGAATCCACTTCCTGTAGGGATCCCGAGAGCCTGTGCAATGTCAGAGGTGACGTTGAAGTCCTCGCCGAGAACGTTCGCGCTGCCCTCACCCTTAAGAGCCCACTCGAGGCCGAATTGCGTGGTCTTGTCAAGGGTAAGCTCGGCGATGAGAACCTCGATCAAAACCTGCTTCGGTCGGATGTCGAGAGACTTGATGGTCCTTAGTATCTCTGGCCAGTTGATTGGGTCCGTTACTATTATCACCGAGTTGGTGTGCTCATCAGCAACTATGTTGACGTCGCCTACTATTGTGCCGGAGTCGAAAGATTTTCCCTCGCTCCCGCTCTCTCTCACCTTGCCGCCGAAGGGGGAGCTGGAGCTCGAAGTGGAGGTCGAAGTCGCCCTGGAGCCAGTGGATTTGTTCTTCCCCTTGGAATAAAGACTTGTCAGAAGCGTCGCCATCGCCTTTGCCTCTGCGTTTTCGAGATAATAGACGTAGGTTTTTTCCGCGCCGTAAACGTCAACGTCCAGCATCTCGATTACCGTCTTGATCGCCTCATGGGCAGCTTTTCGCCCCAGGACAATCAGCGAGTTCGAACGCTTGTCAGTTATTATTACAGGTTTCTCTCCGAGCCCTCCTAGAGTGTCGCTACTGGTGCTGGGAGTAGTTGTCCTGCTTCTCGACGACCTCCTGCTACTGCTGCTCCTTCTCGTAGAGGATGACGTTGTAGTGGACTTTTTCGATGAGAATAGCTTGTCGAGAATAGATGCAACTTCTGAAGCGTCGGCATATCGGATCACATATACCTCGAGTTCCTCCGTCGCAGTCGGCACGTCAAGGAGCTGCACGAAGGTCATAACTCGCTTTATGTTCGATGCAAGGTCGGTGATTATGAGAAGCATCGTATCGTCATTGGCGAGCTCGAATGACACACTCGACAAGAACGGCTTGACGAGTTTCAATAGCTCGGAGGGAGCAATATGCTCAGTCGGTATGACCTGTGTCACTAACGAGTCCTCTAGCTCGAGGTTATCCCCCGAACGGCCTATATACGTGTCAATCGGGAGCTGTCTCGCGTTCGGCAGGGGCACGATCTTATAGAAATCACGGCCAGAGTCCACCATCGCCAGGCCATTCATCGTTAATATCGACTGGAGTATAAACCACAGATTATCAGGTCTCACCGGACGCCAGAATCGCGTCGTGATCTTCTTTGTCTTCACGGAGGGGTCCACGATGTAGTTGAAGGTCCCTCTTTCGGGCATGATCTTGATGAACATCTCGAGGACCTCCTCGATGGGGGCACCCTCGAGCGTCAAATGAGGCCAGGGCTCACGCTCCTCGAGGTCATCCGGAAGAGTGCCGGTCGGAGTCTTAGTCTGCGTCGTGAAAAGCAGCTTGTCCGGGGCGACCTCCTTTTCTTCAGTCTCGTCTTCCTCCGCATCGCCCTCTAAATCTGCATCCTGAGAGGAGATGGTTGAGGCCGAGGCTCCTGGCTCGGATGTCCGCCCAGTGCCGTCGCTCGAGGTCCCGGCGTCATCTGCCGGCTCGCTATCTTGTGCAGTGTCTCCCGCTCGTTCGCCGGAGTCCATTCCTGGCTTGGTCGCTGGACTACTCGAGAAATCTTCCTGCTTGAATACAACCGAACAGCCACTTAATAAGAACACTGATAGCGCAAGTATCAAAACGAGACATAAGCTTATCGTGCTGGGCCGCTGGTATAGTGGTGGAATTGGCTTATTCGACATATTTACCCCCTGGGGTCAATTTGATTGCGTAAAACGACCGCGTAAAACCAGCGGCTATATTCGTTTGCATCTGCCTTATTTCCAGATGTGATATCAAGTGCCCACCCATGCAATCCCTGGATCCCGCTGGATTGCCGAGCTTCGTTGACGTAATGTCCTTTATCATTTCTTTCCAGCCCTCTTCAGAGCATCGAGGAATCGCTGCGTTGCCTCATCCCTGTCCGGAGGTTTCGGCGGCGTCCGCCTGGAGGTTGAACGAGAGCGACTCGCTGGACTGCTCTTTTCCTTTTCCTGCTCCTCGTCAGCCTGATCCTGTTCTGGGACAGCCGTCTTCAACACTGCGACCTCGAAGCTCTCCTGTCCATTCGAGAAAACGACGAGCGTGTGCCTGATTTCGGCCACATACCAACCGTCTTTGACCTCTTCGCCAACGCGATACGACCTCGGATCGAGCAGTTCGTCGGGCGTAGGCGTTGGAGTAGGCGTGCTCCTACTGGTCCGACGTGATCGTCTAGACCTGCGTGCTGGCCTCTTTGGCTGCACCTTCTGCGCCGCTTTCTCCGCTACTATTGCGTATTTGATCCTATCGGAGAGGATCATGATGCCATACACCTCGAGATTGGGCTTTTCTTTGCTGTCTGCATCATCCGTCGGTGTTTTCGTCGGCGATGGCTCTGGCGGAATATATCTAGTCCTATCAGGCCTGAAGAGGTCTCGTTCAACCATCAGCTCATAGCCTGAGCCGGCTTCCATCTTCTCGACAGCATATTCGTCTCGCGATATACGCCTGGGTGTGACTGTATCTGCCTTGGCCTCCTGCCCCAGAGGTCCCTGCCAAATCTCTGCAAGCCAAAGCGCCATCAGGACAGCGGCGACAGAGAGAGAAAGATTTATCAAAAATAGCTTTCGAAACATCTGCTAAATACCTAGGGCAATTCCTTTAGAACGAAACCAACTACTGTAATCTCGATAAAAATCTTCTGGGGATCGCGCTGGTTCTCGGGCCTCAACTCCAGCTTTTTGACGTGTAGGATCATGCGATCATCCAACAGTCTGCTCAAGAAATCCTTCAATTCAGATAGAGAACCCGTTGCGCTAAGCTCGACTGGGACAGCCACGAAACCGCCGCGTTCCTCATTCTTCAGTATCTTCTTGCTGCGGGTACTGAGTCTCGACCTCTGAAGAAGCGAATCCAGCGTCTGCTGGAGCTTCGCCCCCGCCACATTTGTATTCGTCGATGGGATAAGCCTGGAATCGAGCCCCGAGCCAATGCTCTTCAACTCGTTCAGCTCATACTCAGCGGCGGGCCGCTCCGATATTATCTTGACACTCTTCTCATATTTGAATTGTAGGTCTTCGATCTTATCCGATAATTCCTGGCTATATGCGAAAATCGGTGCGATGGCGAATTTGAATAGAATGAATAGCCCAACAGCGACGCCGCCCACTATCAGTATTTTGCGGTCTCGTTCAGTCAGCTTCATTCTTCCGGCTCCTCATCTGTCTCATCGCCCTCTCCTTCGGAACCAGGGTCATCGGTTGTCCCCACCTCCTCGTCGCCGCCAGCATCTCCGCCGGTATCGACCTCGTCGTCAATATGGGCGTCATCAGTTGCTGCTGTATCTTCTTC
>JAFGIT010000059.1 GCA_016929465.1 Candidatus Coatesiibacteriota bacterium
CGCTTCCGCATGGGGCTACCCACGGTATCGCCCTTATCAGGGCGGCGATCAATAGAATGTGAATGCCATCGAAAATTGTGGTGCTCACATTACCTACAATCTGAGGTCAAACCCCGCCAAAACGACTTACTTGACAATAATCTCAATATCTTCCAGAATTATAGTACATATTGAGTAAGCGGGTGCGCGCGCTCACGCATCCGAATCCATAAGCCATAGAGACTCTGGCTGGAGAATACGTCTGAGTGGATCATGTAGTGCGCGGAGTCTATAGATTCGTCACAAGCATTCTGAGGCGCTGCGACCAAAGGCCGTTGAAAGCTCCTTCCTGCAAGCTGCTTCTCATTCTTGTCATTCTGAGCTTCCTTCCCGCAAATTTATCTCTTGCCCTCGATGGAGAATCCAAGAGAGTCCTTCTCCTTAACTCCTACCACAAAGGATATGCCTGGTCGGACAACATCGTAAGTGGGGTAGATTCAGTCTTCCTCCAGCATGGTCATGTCGATCTGCACGTCGAATACATGGACACCAAGCAGCACTTCAGTCAGTTCTATCTCGAGCAGCTGAAGGGCATATATGTCGAGAAGTACGGCAGATCGAGGTTCGACGCGATAATAGTCTCCGATGACAACGCGTTCAATTTCCTTCTAGCCAACAGGGAAGACTTATTCCCGGGTGTCCCGGCCGTTTTCTGCGGCATCAATGATTTCGATGAGTCAAGGATCGCTGGTCATTACGAGATCACCGGCGTAAATGAAGCGCCGGATTTCAAGGGTACTCTCGAGGTCTCCCTGCGACTACGACCGAAAACGGGTCGAGTTATTCTCGTAAGCGATCAGACAACGACCGGCAAGATACACCTCGGCATGTTTCTTGAGGCGACGAAGTATTTTAATTCGACGGTGGAATTCGAAATCCTCGATAGCTGCACAATGTCCGAATTACGGGATGAACTTGAAACCCTTGACCAAAGCAGCATAGTCATTCTGCTCTCCTATGCAAGGGAGCCCACCGGCCAGACCATTGGAGTCTGGGACAGCACGAAGCTGATAGTCGGGCATAGTGATGTCCCCGTCTTCACCTGCTGGGATTTTCTCGTCATCAATGGGATTCTGGGCGGAAAAGTCGTGAGCGGATTCGAGCAGGGCAGGGCTGCCGCCGAGATAGTGGAGCGGATCCTCGGCGGTACGTCGGCCGGGGATATCCCGATCATCCGCGAAAGCCCGAACGTCTATATGTTCGATTACGAAGCAATGAGCCGCTTCGGCATTGATGAGTCCGACCTACCTTCCGGAAGCGTAATACTCAATAAGCCGACCTCCTTCTATTCCAGATATTGGCTGAGCTTGTGGATAGCAGCAATTTTCATGCTTCTTCAGTCGGTGTCAATAGCCTGGCTTCTCTACAGCGGGCGTCAGAGAAGATCTACCCGGAGGTTGATCGAGAACCATGCAGAATTCCTCCGCGCCCTGATAGATACTATCCCCAGCCCATTTTTCTATAAGGACCTTCAGGGGAAGTATTTGGGCTGCAACAGATTATTCTCACAGTTCATACTGGGCCGAGAAGAGAAAGATTTCATTGGTTTGACCGTCCGCGACCTCCCAGAGATCATCCCGTCTGAGCTCGCAGAGTCTTATGAAGAGCGGGACAGGGAGCTGTTCGAGAAGAAGACCTTACTCACCTATGAGTCAATTGCGCAATGCGCCGATGGCGAAAGGCGAGAATTTATCGTCAGCAAGGCTCTCTTCAGAGATACGTCCGGCAATCCTGGCGGCATAGTGGGCATTATGACCGACCTATCTGACCTTCGAAGCGCTGAATCCGCTCTGAGAGAAAGCGAGCAGCGATTCAGGGACATCTCCGACAACGCGATGGAGTGGATTTGGGAGGTCAATTCGGGTGGGATATACACTTATTCAAGTCCGGTTGTAGAGAAAATACTTGGCTTTTCACCTGATGAGATTCTGGGGAAGCATTTTTCCGATTTCTTTCTGCCAGAGGACCGTGAAGAATTGAAAAAGGCGGCACAGCGGGTATTCGGTAGAAAGGAGAGCTTCCGCGAGTTTCTGAACATGAATGTCCATAAGAGTGGCGAGAGAGTCTTGCTCTCGACAAGCGGCGTTCCGATACTCGATGAAGCTGGGGAGTTGTTGGGCTATAGAGGTGCGGACATCGATGTCACCGAACGCATAAGAGCCAGCGAGTCGCTACGTATCCAGAGAGACCTCGGGATAGAATTGGGCAAGACGACGAGCATACGGGAGTCACTGGAAAGACTCCTCGAGGCTGCTCTGAAATTGGAGGGCATCGATGCCGGTGGCATATACATCGCTAATGAAGCCGCTACGGGGCTCAAGATGGTCTGCCACAGGGCTATATCCGATGATTATGTGGCTGCGGTTCTGAATATAGGATCAGGTGATGATCTTGCGAAGCTGGCAAGAGGAGGAACGGCAATATTTGGGTCGCCAATGGAGGTGGCTCCCGACCTGATCGAGGCAGTTCGAAAGGAGGGCTTCTATTCAGTCGGGGCAGTGCCTATTCATCATGAGGGTCGTATCTTCGGTCTGTTCTGTATCGGCTCTCACTCCCTATTCGGAGTCCCGGAAAGCAGTCAGGATGCGTTAGAGACAATCGCAGCTCACACAGGGGACGTTGTGGCTCGGTTGAAGGTTGAAGAAGCGCTTCGCCAAAGCGAAGATAAATACAGGTGTATCTTCAACATGGTGACAATTGGTCTCGTAATCTATGATCTCGATGGGAAGATCGTCTCCGCGAATCCCGCCGCCTGCCAGATGTATGGCTACTCACTCGAGGAGATCACCTGCCTTACCGGCAAAGACGTCGTTCATCCAGACTACTGGTATCTCCTCGAAGGAGGCCTTGCCGGGTCGGATGGAACGAACAAATTCGCAACGAAGGAATCCGTTGATGTGCGCAAGGATGGGACCACTTTCGAGGTCGAGATCTCGGGCTCGTCCTTCTATCTGGACGGAAGGACTCACTTGCTTGCCGTTATAAAGGACATCACTGAGAGAAAACTGGCGGAACAGGAGAAGCGGAAATTCGAGACACGGCTCCAGCAGGCGCAGAAGCTCGAAAGCCTGGGTGTTCTCGCCGGTGGGATCGCCCATGACTTCAATAACCTGCTGACAGCCATCCTCGGAAATGCTGACCTCGCGCTTGCGGAAATATCGCCCGTCTCACCAGCCAGAGATAGCCTAGAGACAATCGAGAAGACATCCCGAAGAGCTGCGGAGCTCTGCAAGCAAATGCTTGCCTATTCCGGCAAGGGCCGATTTTTGATCAAGTTTTTGAACCTATCTGAGGTCGTCGAGGAGATGGCGCATCTTCTGGAGGTCTCTGTCTCGAAGAAAGCGTTGCTGAGATACAACTTCGCGGAGAATCTGCCCTCCATCAAGGCCGATCCCACCCAGATTCGTCAGGTGATCATGAACCTGATCACGAACGCTTCAGAGGCTATTGGCAAGAGGAGCGGCGTGATCTCCATAACGACCGGTGTTGTCGAGTGCGACAGGGATTACCTCAGAAGCAGCTTCCTCGATGAGGAGCTTCCCGAGGGGCTCTACGTATCACTGGAAGTATCCGACACCGGCTGCGGAATGGATGCTGAGACGGCGAATAAGATATTCGATCCGTTCTTCACAACCAAGTTCACTGGACGTGGATTGGGCTTAGCAGCCGTTCTAGGGATCGTCAGAGGACATTCTGGTGCGATAAAAGTCTATAGCGAATCAGGAAAGGGCACGACCTTCAAAGTTCTATTTCCCGCAGCAGCTCAGGCGGCGGAAGCAACTACGGAATCCACCAGCGAAGTTGCCAACTGGAGGGGAGAGGGCGTGGTTCTCCTCGCGGAGGATGAGGAATCCGTCCGGGTCACCGGGAAAAATATGCTCCAAAAGGCTGGATTCAAGGTCCTGGCCGCAGCAAATGGTGAAGAGGCAATCAAGATATTCCGCGAGCACTCTCAGCAGATCGTCTGCGTACTGCTCGATCTGACAATGCCGCGCAAGGGAGGCGACGAGGTATTCCGAGAGCTGCGCCGGATACGACATGACGTCCGTGTAATCATGATGAGCGGGTATAATGAGCAGGATGTCACCAATCGGTTCGCCGGCAAAGACCTCGCAGGATTCATCCAGAAGCCCTACAGATACGTTGACCTAGTGACAGAATTGAGGAAGACTCTGGGCTGATAGGGCATCGGTTGCAGATGAACCGGCGCTCTGGGGTAATGGTTTCATACACATCGCTACAGGACCGACCGAAGGCAATGAACGGAAATCGCTCTCTAAGACATCCAGTAGGCCTTGTTAGAAGGTATCTCAGGGAATCCGGGTTGCCCCGGTGAAGTCGTCGAAGCCTCCAGTATCCATCATCATCCCAGTCAGGAACGGGGAAAGCACGATATCGCAGTGTGTCGAGGCTCTCCTCTCGCTCGACTACCCTAAGAGGCTGAGGCAGATCATCGTCGTGGACAATAACTCCACCGACAACACGCCAGACATAATGCAGCAATACGAAGGGATCGACTACGTCTTCGAGCCCACGCCCGGAGCATACCAGGCGAGAAATACGGGCGCGAAGTTCGCGGAGCACGACCTGCTGGCGTTCACTGACGCCGACTGCATCCCTCATTCAGACTGGCTCTCGCGCCTCGTTCAACCTCATGTCTCCCCTCAACCGCCAACTGCCAACTGCCAACTGCCAACCGATATCATAGGCGGCAAAGTCATAGCCGCCCCGGCGTCGAACCAGGTCGAGAAATACATCGACCATCGGAAGGTGCTGGACCAGGAGAAGATGTTTCAGAGCGGCGAATTCTCGCTCCCATTCTTCGTGACCGCTAATTGCCTGGTGAGGCGAGACATATTTGAGGAACTCGGCGGATTTGACACCTACTACAAAATCGCTGGAGATGCCGACCTCTGCTGGCGAGCCCAGCAAGCTGGTTTCGATCTCACTTATTGCCCTGAGGCCGTTGTCGTCCACAAGCACAGGTCGAACCTGTTGGGGCTATATTCACAGTCATTCGAGTATGGATTCGGTCGGGCTTCCTTGTTCAAAAAACATGGCAGGAGGTTCGGGGCGAGATTTCGGCTCGATTGGAAGGAGCACGTATTTCTCTTAGAGAGCATTCTCAAGAGTTTTCTTGCCCCGATTTCTGGCAAGCCCAAATTCGAGTCGTTGCTCCCGGTCTTTGACACGATATCCTTCTCAGCGCTGACGCTCGGAAAGATTTACGGGAGTCTCAAGCGGAGGACCCTGGTGCTATGATGGGACGGACCGATCATCTCAGAGTTGTGGCCGCGATTCCCTGCTACAATGGGGCGGAGACCATCTGCAATTGCATCGGATCTCTCCAGGTTCAGACGCGGCCCCCTGACGAGATTCTCGTCGTGGACGACGGCTCGACCGACGGCAGCGCCGTCCTGGCAGCGTATGCCGGCGCCACCGTAATCTCGCCTGGCCGCAATGTCGGCTTATCGGCAGC
>JAFGIT010000060.1 GCA_016929465.1 Candidatus Coatesiibacteriota bacterium
GGGCTTTCCAACATTATGGAAAGCGGCAAGCCGTCGCTTCCGGTCGAGGGCTTTCACATCGGGATTCCCGCTGACGTTTCTGCCGTCAAGGTTCGCATCAAATCCGAAGAATTCACGCTGGAGCGAGACTGCGTCGTCCTTCCGTGGCACGAGCCCGGCGAGCCTGCAGGCCTAAATGAGCTCGATGAGCACTCTCCAGGAGCGGGAGGAGTTTTTCCAGAGAGTCCTGTCTCGGCGTCGCATCTCGGCTTCATCCGCAGTCAGAAGGTCGCGCTAATCAGGATCATGCCAATCCAATTTTCATCCGATGAGGACACATTGCGCATCATCAATTTCGCATCGGTGGAGCTCGAGCTCATTCGGGATCCCGATTCTATTCCGCCGAATTCCGAGATCGCCCCTCATGACGAGGGCAAATTCGAACCGATAATCTCTGGCCTTCTGACCAACTACGAGCAGGCGAAGGAGTTCCGCCTACAGTCTGTCAGGCGGAGAGACGGGAGCGGCGAGGACTTCTGGTACAATCCCGAGACCACGTATCTCAAGATCATCACATCCGAAGATGGGCTCTATAAGGTGGATTACGATTTCCTTAGCCAGCATGGAGTCGATCCCTCAGCGATAAATACGACGAACCTGAAGCTCCTATACAAGGGCGAGATGGTGCCGATTCTATTATTCGACGGCCAGGACAGCTCGTTCGACGCGGGTGATTACTTCCTATTCCTCGGCGGTCGTAAGCGCAGTGAGCAGATAGGATGGCGTCTCGACGAGTACACGGACGATTCGGTTTGGTGGCTCTGCTGGGACGAGGGAGAGGGGCTTCGATATCAGGCTGCATCGCAGGAGCCTGGAGATTCGCCGATGGTGCTCGACTCCAATTCGTACTTCTGGGCTCAGGAGCACTTCGAGGAGGACATCCTGTATGACGGCTGGAATGACGACAGAGACCAGGACAGTTGGTTCTGGGAGACAGTATGGTATGCCCCCGATTCGGCCTCTGTGAGCTTCACGCTCTACTCGTTCGATGAGGCCGCGACGAGTGCGGCGACGGTCTCAGTCCGCATGAAGGGGATCTCCAGCGTGATCAAGGTCAATCCTGACCACCATTCAGTGTTCTACCTGAACGATAATGAGGCGCCGCTGGCAGATTACTACTGGGACGCAGACGAGTTCGAGACGATGCCGGTCCCAGCTCCTGCCGGAGTTCTCCACGAAGGCCGAAACGAGCTCACGGTAGAGAGCCCCGGCGATACCGGCGCTCTCGCGGACTCGGTCTATATAGACTGGATCGACGTCGAATATCTCCGCCTGTATAAGGCCATTAGTGGCGAGACCTGGTTCCTGCCGCCCGCAGGATTCGACGGTGGTCCAGTGGAGTATCGGCTCGAGAGGTTCGGCCAGAATGAGATAGTGATCTTAGATGTCACGACGGGCAGGTTCTTCCCTGACTATAGAAACTCAAATGAGAATGGGAGTTGGATACTGCGATTCGTCGATGGGGAGCCGCAGAGCGATTCGATCTACTGGGCCGCGAGGGCTTCGGCCTTCCTGACGCCGCCTGACGCCGTGGTCGATGACCCATCGACGCTCCACGACACCTCGAATAAGGCTGACCTGGTGATTGTCACCGTCCCGGAATTCCTCGAGCCTCTCCGGCAATTCGTCAAATATCGGGAGACGCAGGGAGTGGACGTCGAGGTGGTTGACGTGCAGGACATCTTCGACGAGTTCGGCTACGGGATGTTCAATCCACTAGCCATGCGGTCTTTCTTCTGGTTCGTGTACAACTACTGGACGCCGCCGGTGGCGACGCACGTTCTGCTCGTCGGGGATGCTTCTTGGGACTACAGGTTCCTGGACCCGGAAAGCGTGGTCCCGAATTACGTGCCATCTTACCTCGACCCCGTTCGCGACGACAAATTCGTGAGTGTCACCGGGGCGGAGTCGGATTGGTATCCCGATTTCGCGATAGGTCGGTTACCCGTTCAAAATGAGCAGGAATTGACGCACATGATCGTGAATATCATCAACTATGAGACGAATCCGCCTTTAGGCGATTGGACGAGGCGGGCGCTTCTCATTACAGGTGGTAAGAACGAGTTGGAGCAAGAGACTTTGATGGGTCATGCTCAGAGCATCGAGGAGGCAATGCCGGATGATTTCGAGTTCCACGAGGTCTTCAAGGTGACCGAGGGCTGGGACGACCAGCCGGTATATGCAGAGAAGATACTCGAGGAACTGAATGCTGGAGCCCTCATGACGGTCTTTCTCGGACACGGTGCAAGGCATCAGTGGGACTACATGTTCGCGGACTCGGACCTTTCTGGACTCTCTTGCGCGGGTAAGCAATCGCTGGTGATGGCAATGACGTGCCACACGGGGCGCTTTGCGAATCCCAAGACTTCGTGCATCGGAGAGAAGTTCATAATGGAGGGGGATGCCCTCCAGCGCTCCGTGGCATATTGGGGATCGACCGGCCTGACATCCGTGTGGAATCCGTATTATCTGACGATGTATCTGCTCGAGGCCATCTTCGATAAAGGCATCACCGACATGGGCCTGGCCATCATGGCGGCCAAACTGAAGTTCTACGAGGAATCTGAGGATGTAACGCTCGCATCCTGCCAGGCTTGGCTCTCGGACCCCTTGCTTAGGATAAACACTTCGCCGATGCCATCGCCGAGGAGAGCGACCACTGTGGTCGCTGGCGATTCAATCACAATCAGCTGGGAGTATCCAGATGGGATCGAGAGTTTATCCGGATTTGAGGTTGTCGTTTTCGACGAGCGCTCTACGAGCGCGGGTTCGCTGAATCCTGAGAATGGCTACGCTTTCCAGGCTCCCTCGGGGGAGAGAGAATTGACGCTCGACGGTGCTGGCGTATCCGGCGAGTATTGCGCGGTCGTGCGTGCGATGGGAGATGAGGGAGTGGCAAGCCGCTTTTCGGAGATGGCGTGCTTTGAGTTCAATATCTCAGGCTCGCGAGAGCCTTTCATATACGCGGCTGGTTTTGCAGACACATCGGTCGCATCGGAGCACGGTGGAAGACTTAACCTGTATGCCCTGGTTAGAGATCCAGACGGGCAGGATGATATTGAATCGGTCGAGATATATTATGCTGGCCTGGGAACCGGTCTTTTCCTGCATGAGACGGAACCGGGCATCTTCTATATCGGGATCGATGTCGAGCCGGGGCTCGAGCGCGGGAATTACTTGCTCGAAATACACGCTACCGACAGGATGGGCAATAGCAGCGCGTTCTGGCCTTATTTCGCAGTTCGCGGTTGGGGACTCGGCTGGCCCGGTGACGCTGAGGCAGATGTGACGCACTGGGGACAAGACGCATCCGCGAGGTCGGGACCCGTGATCGTGGCCGCTGGATATTTAACTGAAGGGGTGTCCTCGTTCGAGGGAGGCAATACGGTCCTTCTTGCGCTTGCTATTCCGGGGTATTCTGGCGCTAATGTGGCCCGAGTAGATATCTACTATGATGGAATGCTGGTCGAGGCAAGCCTCTATGACGATGGCCTTCACGGCGATTTCGCCCCGGGTGATGGTATATTCGGCTTGCAGGCCCCTATGGCGCCGGGACTTTCTCCGGCGAATCGGCTATTTGGCTTGAAGGCAGTGGACATAAACGGCCAGGCAGGAGCGGCTTGGCCATTTTTGAGCGTATGGTGAAAATGAAAAGAAGATACATATATTTGGTCATCCTATTGCCTCTGCTGGCTCTGCTTGTGGGTTGCACAAGGAAGGATAAATGGTTCGATTCTGATCAGGATGCGAATCCGAAGGTTAAACACGCCAACTATGTTGACAAGGTCAACGCCTTCAAGCTCTTCATACCGCCCGGCGTATGGAGAGTCGTTCCGGCCAAGAGGGCTCTGCTGGCCCTCGTGAATAGAAAGTGTGTCGGCAAAGTCCTCGTCGAATCTGCATGGCTCTTCTCGGACGAATATGGACAAGAGGCCGAGAGGATTGCGGCCGATAGCTTCACCGGCGATTTCGAATGGCTCGATAAGAAGAAATTCTTCGTCGGCGAATTCCCCGCGGTGATCGTGGCCGCTCGTGGGAGGATTCTCTACTCCGCCTCCGAAGAATTCTATGTCGAAAGAACCGTGGTCGCTGGAGTGATCAAGTACGGCTCGAGGCAGTGCCAATTCAAATACGCGGCACCGAACGACTGCTACGCCGAGACGAAGGACGATATCGTGAATCTCATGCTCGGATTCCAGCAGTTGGATCGGGGCTCCTCAAACAATAAGAAGAAGCCTTCCGAGACGAGCGAATAACGCTCTCGCCCGTCCCTGTGAAATGAGCAAAAGGGAGATGATCAACTGAAAGCTATCCTTCAGCGAGTGAGGAGCGCCTGTGTATCTGTTCAGGGCAAGTGCATAAGCGCCGTAGGGCCGGGGCTCCTCATTCTAATAGGTGTCACGCGTGAGGATGATGAGCAGGCCGTCCTTCAGCTAGCCAGCAAGGTCGTCGGCCTTCGGATATTCGAGGACCAAGATGGTAAGATGAACCTTTCAGTAGGCGATGCAGGCGGCGAAGCCCTCGTCGTCTCACAGTTCACTCTCTATGCCGATTGCCGCAAGGGCAGGAGGCCGAGCTTCACGAATGCGGCCCCTCCCGAGATCGCGAGACATCTATATGAGAGATTTTGTGATTGTCTCAGAAGAGAGGGAATCTCGACCTCAATGGGGGCCTTCGGGGAGAAGATGATGGTTGCCCTCGAGAACGACGGCCCAGTAACGATCGTCCTGGACACAGCGCTTCTCTAAGGCGAATTCAGGGAGTCCCCAAGGCTCTTTCCGATCCTCTGCCCAAGAATCCCTCACATTCAACCCCTATCGAGAGGACAGAGGAGCCGAGTCGGCTTTTCTTGTAGCCCTATAATTGAAAAATGGCGCGAAAGGATCACCTATCGCGCCATTTGCTGAAAGTCGCAGATTAAATTTCTGACTATCGGCTATTTGGGTATCGCCGGCAGACCTACGGGCCGCGTAGCCCTTGATAGGCAGGTGGCCCTATCCGCCTCCGCGAAGTCCGTAATCGTCGCATCGGTAAGAATGTGCGGCGTAAGGAACATGACCAATTCCTTCTTCGTGGTCTTGCGAGCGGTCATGCGGAAGAGTCTGCCGATGTAGGGGATGTCGCCAATTAGCGGGACCTTATATACTATTTCCTGAGCGTCATCGAACATGAAGCCGCCGATGACAATAGTGTGGCCGTCTCTCGCTCTGGCATAGATATCGCCTTCACGGCGATTCGTCTGGGGCTGTCCACCCACCGTGCCGATAACGGTCTCAATATCCGGCTTGATCGCCATTGTGATATAGCCGTCAGGTGATATCTCCGGAAGTATCTCGATGCTCGTGCCTACCTCGCGCCAGGCAACAGTCGGACGATATTCGGTATAGGCAACGCCGAGCGGATTCACGTCGGTGACCTTCACGTATTCCGTGTATGGGATGTTCTCATAGACCTGGAATTTCGAGGTCTGTCTGTCCATGGCGGTGACCTTCGGGGAGGCCACCATTTGGACATCTCCCTGCTGCGCGAGCGCAGTCAGAAGCATGCTGACATGATCATTTCCGAGGCCGGCCATAATGACACTACCTTCCATATAGCCCGTCAGGAACGTCATGGCTTGGCCTTGCAGGTCCGACCATCCAGTCAGGTCCACGTTCTGGAATGTCCAGTCGATCCCCATTTCATGATCGCTGTCGAGTTTGACTTCGAACAGCTCGATTTCGATCTCGACCTGAGGCGGCTTAACGTCGATCGCTCGGATATAGTCCTCTACATAATTGGAGACCGTCGGATCGCAGTTGATTAGCGTCAGCGTCCTTGAAAGGTCGTCAGTCAGGACCATCCCGCTATTACCAACAATCGACTCCACCTGCGCCCTTACATCGGGAAGTGATGCCTGATTTATTCGGAAGAGCTTAATTGGCTCTCCACGGCTTATAATGAGGAACTTGTTGTCAATGCGCCACGAATATCCGTAATTGCGGAGAACTACGTCGAATATCTCCTCGAGTGTAACGCTCGAGACATCCAGGGTGATTATACCCTCAAGCCGCCGGGGGATAATGACATTGAGTCCTTTGCCTTTGACAAGCGTCTGGACAACATCGTGCAGCTGCGCATCCTGTACCTTGATGTCAAATCGCTGCTGGAGAATGGACGGTACTGGAGACTCAGGAGCGTCAGCCAGTGCAAGGGCCTCCGAGACCTCAGCTAAATCAAGGCTATCCAGAATGGTCAGGTCCTCAAGGGCGGTCTCTTCCTCGGGCTCAGCCGGCGTCTCCTCAACCACTGAGGCGGATTCCAGCTCAGCCTCCGTCTCGCCCGCAGTCGGCCCCGCTTCTGGTGATCGCACCGTAGCGCAACCGGATAGCAGCACAAGCATCATCACAAGAGAAAGTGTGGCGATTGAAGTCGCCCCTTTTATCCATCCGTTCCTCACATCTGCCTCCCTTAAGAAAAAAATACTATTATCTCACGCACCCGAGCTCCCGGGCACCTCCACTTTGCATATTACGCATGCCTTGAAAACGATCAAGATTATTTCAAACGCGCTTGATGAGCGCAATATCCTATATTATATGCCCGACTATGAATTACCGGCGCGTCCCTCCTCATCGTGCGCGCTCCAACTGCTATCGCCAATCGGAAAATCATAATCGAGATTGATCAGAAGATTGCGAATTGTGACCACGTCCGGATGGATTTTGACTATCCGGATCCGCTCGAAGATTTGCTTATCTCCCACCGCACCCTCGGTGGTTCTTGCGAATTCTATCTCGTCACCTTCGGTTACGACCCATTTCTTGCCCGAAATGCCTTGAATAACCGCCCATGATTGGGAATCGGTGCTGTGCATAATCATCGAGACCAGCACCGGCGGCTGTCCGCTAACATATAACAAGCCCTTATGCACTGCTTGAACACCCGCCTCGGGCTTCTTGCGCAGAGCAGCATTAACCGTGGTGATCTCCTCGAAGTCCTCGACTCCTTCCGGAATGACGAGGTCGGTTACGTAAGGATTGTATCCTTCCTTGCGCAGCTCCAGAACGTAGCGCCCGGCCGGAAAACTGACCGGCAACAGCCAATCTGTAGCCTTGGGCATTACAATGCCGTTTATGAGTATCTCCGCCCCGCTTGGACGTGACCTGATGAATAGCTTTCCGAGGCCCTCATTCTTGCGCTGAAACGGGGAGCGTGATGTATCCCTGCCGGCCGCGGCGAATTGCGCCATCCAACTATCTTCGGGTAGAGAGGGCGCTGCTGTCTGGGACGGAGGAACGGGCTTTGTCGCGCCGCCCCGCGAAGGGGCTTCCACATTCAGTTCTGGAGCAGAGGCAACCGCAGATTCGGCCCTGCTCTCGCTCGATGGAGCTGACTTTCCCCTCGACGCCCTTTCCATAATGAACGGCACAAGCTGCGTCGCGATAACCGCCACTGCTGCCAGTATGAGTATTATCATGAACCACTTATTCTTAAGCAATATCCTTACCTCCCAGACTAAGGAATTCCACCTCTACCGAGATTAGGAGCACATATATATTGAGCTTATACATCAGAAATCCGCACTCCCTCCGATATCCGATTCTGAGGTAACAACGTCCGCAGATTCCTGCAGCTGATATGTCTCGAGTTCCATAACCACGCGTATTCCCGGCACATCAAGGTCGCCGCCCTTCTCCTCAGGCGTCATGCGGCGCGCGTCAATCCATTTGATATTTACGAGCCTGTCGAGATATTCGAGACCCTCGATAAATCCGATAAGGTCCTTGAATCTACAATACAAATTGTCCACTCGAATAGGTATCACATAGAATGTGAGATCGCTTCCGGGCAGTGTGGACGGATAGCTGTCCAGCTGCTTCATCGGCAGCTCATTGATGCTTGCCCGCTGAGCCGTGGAGGCGAACTGCTCAAGGACTGTAGGAAGATTGTATGTATCCGGAACCTTGAGCATAAGAACCTTGGCCTCCTCCTTCATCCTGGCAAGGAGTAATTTCTTCTCGGGGAGGTGTGAAAGCAGTTCTTTGGCCTTGGCAATCTTTCCCTGCTCTCGCTCGGTCAATGTCTTGAGATCATCTGTCTCAGAAATGATCGGACCGAACAACACAAAATAGATTATCACGAGCAAAACTACTGCCCCACCTGCGACTATACCGATTCTAGCGCCGGCCGGAAGTTCGTTAAACTGTCCTAATGCCATATCAAACTACCCCATCATACCTAAAGTGTTAGCCTCTCCGTCGGACCAAATCCCAATACGCCTGTCCTTCAAGCCTGCAGAATATTCTGAACTTCTGCTTATATGTGCCGTCCACAACGTCGGAATAGATCGTCGTGAGTGCTTCGGTGAGTAATCTCTCCGGGTCTTTCGCACCCTTGGAAGAGGTGAGAATCGGATCCCCTTTCACGCGCTCAACTGTCTCGTCCAAAGGATCCAAATAGACCTTCTCGAAGAAGGGCGATTCCTGAAGTCTATTCAGGAATCTGGTTATTCGCTCCTGGAGCCCCACCTGGGAATCATCATAGGCATAGCCTTCGACCACCATCTCCCATCCAGCGCTGCTCTCCACGCCTGGTCCAGAGGTCATTCCTCTCCGACCGCCGCGGCCCTTCGTGGACTGCCCCAACCTGTTGATCTTGAGGTTGTCCAAGTGCATGTTCTCGGAGACCAGCGTGCCGATATTCTCATATACATCGGTCCACAAAGGCTCGTTCTTTGTCAATTTGTTGAGCAGGTCCGAGTAGCTCTGGTATCGGGCTATCTGACCATTCACACCCTTGAGCTCCTCGAGGCCCGGTTTCAGCTCCTCATACTTCCCTCTCTCGATATCATAGGCATCTCTCGCCTTGTTGCGCTCCGATTTGAGAAGCATATAGGCTATTGCCAGAATCCCTATAACGAATACAACCAGCCCCGAATATACGAACCTCTTGATTGCAATATAGGCCTGTGCCTTTATTTCGGGTGGGACCAAGTTGATCCTGATCAGTTTCGGCGGTTCGAGAGCGAGACCTATACACGTGGCAAACCTCGGTGCAAGCGTTTCGAGTTCAGTAGCCTGCGAACCCAGTGCCTCGAGGTTAAGTCCCTCGACAGGATTGAAGAGATTAATCTCGACATCCTCGAGGCCTTCTGCCAGGAACTCATCGACTCTTGGAAGGCGCGTCCCTTCACCCGAGACGTAGAGCTTCTTTATTATGTTGCCTCTAAACTGCTGTTTGTAATACAGGAATGAACGCTTCAGCTCCGTGGCGACACGCTGAAGTGCTGGGATTTCCTCGATCGAGCTCGGGCCTCCACCCACGCCCGGACCGAAATCCATCTCTCCGCCCTCTTCCTCGCCCTCTTCGAAGGCGGCCTTCATCTCGTTGTAGCCCGTGAAAATCTCACGCTGGAAGTAAAGAGTCTCACTTCCGAAGATCAACATCGTGCAGATGTTGGCGCCGATATCCACCAAGCCGACGGCCTCCTCGCCTGACCACAGAGGGGTGCGCGCAAGAGCTGAATACAATCCAGTAGATGATGTTGATATCGCCGCGGGTAGTATTCCGAATGTGCGAAGGACGCCTATATTCTCAAAGACCAGGTCCCTGTTCACCGAGACGATCATGACCTGTTGCTTGTCTTGACCTCTCTCACGAACCATGCGCAAAAGCGAATAGTCGTAGATCAGGTCCTCTATCGGAACTGCCGCGTCCTTTCGAACTTCTCGCTCAACTACTCCTGCTACTTCCTTGCGAGGCATTGGCGGAAATGAAAGTATCCGCGTCCGAACCTCCCGACCTGAGACCAAGCTCACTACATTATCGAACTTCTTCCTGGGCGGAAGACTCGCAATCGCCTCTGACAGTGCCTCGGTCTGCGCCCTTACGAGCTCTTCATCCGAAGGCTTCTCCTTGAATTCGAGGTGCGAGATTCCAAAAGCCTTGACGGCAGTTTCCTTGCCCGGCTCGATCTCAATTACCTTAACCGAACTCGCGTCAATATCGATGCCGATTACAGTCTTTGCCATGTCGTATGACCTCGGTTATTGCCTAAATCCTGGGCCTTACTCATCCATCTTAGCTATATAATTATTTATATCCCTCGGCAGCCGCCAATGGAAGCCAATAGCTCATCCCCCAGTCGGTGCCGGCGATCTTAATCTTTATATCGTCCAAATTCTCGGGATACATCTCATCCTCAGATTTCATCTTCGGAGTAGAAGAGGGCGGAACGTCAGTGTGTCTCATATCGGGCCCCTTACTTGCAAGGAAAACACGAGCGGCCTCGACCGGGACCGCCAGATATCCCGACGTCTCCAATCCGAACTGCGGATTATCGGATGTAGGATCAATATAAACTGCATAGTATTCAGGATAGGACACGTAAGCATATTCCACGTCCCAGGCGTCTCTATAAAAGCCTGTGTCATCGTCGCTATCCGCAATATAAGGCCCATGCCAACCCATTCGCGTCGCAGCATCGTAGCCCGGAATAGGCTCCGCATACCCGAACGGTTTCCCGCTTTCATCACAGGGCAACAGATATCCTCGACTCGTCTTCGTCGCGGCCAACATCTTCAGACCGGAGAATTTCTCCCCGCTCCCATCGGTGACCCAGGTCGGGGGCCACATGTTGACGTCCGTATAATAATTGGTTATAGCCGTCCGGATATTCGCCATTTCCTCACGCGTCGCTGTCTCATTTCCTTCGTCCAGAAGATTGAAGACCAGTGGAGTTATGATCCCCGCCAAAAGAGCTATGATCGCGACAACCACAACCATCTCGATTATGGTGAAGCCTCTGTTACAAGTAGTTCGCAGCAAGACCAGCGGTCTAATCATCGGTCATTACCTCGCCTTTCTCTTTGAAGCAGCGGTACCCGACAACCAAGCCAAGTATAATTTGTTATTTCTTTACAAACGCAATCATGCCGTAAAGCGGCATAAATACGGACATGGCAACAGTACCGACTATCGCCCCCATAGAGACAATCATCAATGGCTCAGCGATCGCGAAGATTCTTCTGATTGTGTAAGGCACCTCTTTATCATAGTAGAGGCTGACCTTCTCGAGCGTCATGTCCAACTCGCCCGTCTCATCGCCAATCGCAACCATTCGTAGGACCAGCGAAGGGAATTCACCGCTCTCTGCTAGTGCCTCGGGCATCGAACCACCTGCTCGAATGCGGTCATGCGCTTCCCGGATGACCCTGCCCAGCACGACATTGCCGATAACCTGCTCAACGATTCGCAGGCATTCCGTGATCTCTACACCTGCGCGATAGAGCGCGGAGAGCGTATGAGCAAATCGGGAAAGTGCGACCTTCCTGATAAGCGTCCCGAATAGCGGCATTTTCAATTTGGTCGCATCCCAGATCTTTCTTCCGCCCTTCGTCCGTTTCACAAACTCCCTGGCGACGAGGAACAACACGATGATGACTCCAAGCGAATAGAATCCGTAGTCGATCATGAAGTCACTTATTCCGATGACGATACGCGTCGGAAGAGGCAATTTCATGTCGTATTTCTGGAAGATCGCGGCAAACCTGGGAATAGGGAATACGAACAGAAAGACTATAACGCCCGAGATGACTGTCATAACGACAGCGGGATATGCAAGAGCTTCTCGAACCTGGCCCTTGAGCTCTTCCTGCCATTCCAGATAAGGGACGAGCCTCTCGAGGACTTCATCAACTCTACCTGTCGTTTCTCCCGCTCGCACCATACTGACGTAGAGCTGTCCGAAGACCGATGGATGGACGCTCATGGCATCGGCGAGCATGGCACCGTTCTCTACCTGGTTCGTTATGTCCTGAATGACCTTCTTGAAACCAGGTTTTTCAGTTTCGCGCGTCAGGTCCTGAAGACCGGTAAGCAAAGGAACACCAGCGGACAATACAGTCCCAAGGTGGATTGTGAACGTGATGAGGTCGCGGCGCTTGACTTTGACGGTCTTGGCCTTGCGCTTCTTGCCATCTTTGCCGCGAGCTTTGGAGACCTTCGTTACTACATAGCCGAGCTCGCCTAAACGCTCAACGAGGACGCCTGAGTTTTCCGCCTCAAGTACGCCCTCTGTCTCTCGACCACTAGCATCTCTGGCTTTATATGAGAATACTGGCAAGACTCTCTCGCTTTACTCGCATTAGAACTCAACCTCTGCCGACAGTAGGGTTACCCTTCGGACCTCATCGATTGTTGTTATGCCTTCCATTACCTTGCTCATACCGTCGGAGAACATGGAGAGCATGCCAAACTTCCTTGCGGCCCGCCTTATGTCATCGATTGTGGCATTATTCTCTGCCATCTGCTGCAGCTTCTTGTTCATTACGATCAACTCGAAGATCGCGACGCGGCCCTTATAGCCAGTCTGGTTGCAGTAGTTGCAGCCTTTGCCGCGATAGAGGGTCATCACCTGGTCCTTACGCTGAATAGCCTCTTTGTCCTGGACAACAGCCTCGAGCCCCTCGAGTCCCAGAGTCCCCTCCATAGTCTCCTTGTGGAGTGAGAGAATCTTCATATCTTGCTCGGTCGGCTCGTAAGCGATCCTACAGTTCGGACATATTAGACGAACGAGTCGCTGAGCCATGATCCCGAGAATTGATGAAGAGACAAGGAATGGCTCGATGCCCATATCCATAAGTCGAGGCAGCGCGCCGGCGGCGTCGTTCGTATGAAGCGTCGAAAGGACCAAGTGCCCAGTCAGGGCGGCCCTAACCGCGAGCTCTGCCGTCTCACCGTCTCGAATCTCGCCGACCAGAATAACGTCAGGGTCCTGTCTTAGTAGGGACCTCAATCCCAGAGCAAAAGTAAAACCAGCCTTGTTGTTGATTTCCGACTGCTGGATGATCGGGAGCTGATATTCGACCGGGTCCTCAAGTGTGCAGACCTTTCTCTCCAGAGTATTTACGTGTGCAATGGCCGAATAGAGGGTCGTGGTCTTTCCACTACCCGTGGGGCCTGTTACGAGGATAATGCCGTAAGGCATATCCAGCATAGCCGCGAACTCATCTCTCTCCTTCGCCGGAAATCCGAGCTTTGTGAGATCGAGCTGTAATGACGCACGGTCGAGCAATCTGAGTACAGCGTTCTCCCCGTTTACAGTTGGGAATATCGATACGCGGATGTCGATCTTCCTTCGGCTGACTGCGAATTCGATCTTGCCGTCCTGAGGAATACGTCGCTCAGCGATGTTGAGGTCGGCCATGATCTTGATTCTGGAGATGATTGGCTCTCTGAGGTCGAGCGGGACTGTCTTTCTTTGATGTAGGATGCCGTCGATTCTGAACCGGACGCGCATGAGTTTTTCGTCCGGCTCGAAGTGGATGTCTGTGCATCGCTCGTGAACGGCCTGGACAATAATTCTATCGACAAGCTTTATGATCGGGGCCTGAGCCGCGGCCTCCTCAATCTCTCCCAGTCCGCTTTCGCCCCTGCGCTTCATGGTCTCTTCGGCCATGCGCATTCCTTCGTCGATTATATCTTCGACGTCTTCATCAGAGCCATAGAATTTGTCGATAGCCTTCTCCAGGTCCTGGTCAGTAACGGCTACTGGATGTATTTGCATGCCGGTTCTTCGCTCCAGGCCATCGATGACCTGAACATCGTAGGCGTTCACCATAGCGACTCTCAGCGTGAAGTCGTCCTTTGAAAGGGGCAGGATGCTGTTCTCTTTGCAGTATTCGGCGTTCACCAACTTCAGGACGTCTTCGTTAATCTCCACCTCATTCAGGTCGATCTCTGAACGCCCACCCTCGCCGGAGAGAGCTTCGACAAGGGCGTCCTCGGAGATGAATCCGAGGTCAAATAATATTTGCCCGAGCAGCTCGCCTGTTCGCTTTTGCTCGCTTAACGCCAACTCAAGCTGCTGGTCATCTATTAGACCAA
>JAFGIT010000007.1 GCA_016929465.1 Candidatus Coatesiibacteriota bacterium
CTCGCAACTACATCACCGCACTATACCACTGCCTCGGAAACCTACCTGAACCAAAACTCGTGCACAGATTCTTATGAGGAACCAAATATGAAAGGCCCTCACGATGAGGGCCTTTCGAGAGAATTCGGTAACATTCCCGCTGTAGAAGCGCTAGTAAGCACGACTACGGCGAGCTTTGTGCTTCCCTACTGAAGATCGATATCCCCATACACTTCTGCGGTTGAATATAGCATGCCTTCCTCGCTCAGGCCGCTGGCATTGAATGAGGAGTGATTGGCTCTCGAAATCGAGAAGCTCGGTAGGAAGTAGCTTATCCCAGTGGAGGGGAAGAGCTGGCCCATCATGTCCGAGGGGATTGTGCCATCGCCGTCGTCCTCGAAGACACAGTTTACGCACGAGTATCTCTTCGGCATGTAGGTTGATGGATCGATCTCGAATGATGTAACGCTAACATAGACGAAACCACTTCCGGTGCCGTTCCACTCGACATTGAGGGAGCTGCTTCTGCTGATCGTCGGCACCGGGGCAAGCGTCGGAGCGTAGAGCTCGACGATTGCCGGAGCCTCGACTGAACCTGAGAATGCACCGACATCAGGCCCGCCATATCCCTGGAAGGTGAAGTTGGTTCCTCCGGAGTAATAGCTTGGCTCGAGCTCGTCTGTGCTATACATGATCATGTCCATGAACTCGAACTTCGTGAGCTCGACCGTGCCCATCGGGCTTCCATGCATGTCTATCTTGTCGCCCGCGTCGAGATATCGAGCCGATCCCGTCTCGCCGTTGTCATCGGCATCAAAGATGCTGACCTCGCAGCCCTCCGTCTCATCTCCGAGTGCTATCGCGCCTTTCGATTCATAATACTCGAGGAAGGTTCCGGCGGCGGACACAGACGTCTCCCATTCCTCTGAATATGTGTCATAGGCTCTGACATAGCTGACGCCCAAACTTGCAGAAGAACCTTCCGGATTGCCGGCATCCACGACAGTGAAGGGAACGAAGCTAATATCGCCAATGAAGTTCACGGTTCCGGGTTCGGAGAACGCCGCGGCGAATGTGTAGTTGCCCACCAGATTGAAGGGATAGTCACCGACCGAATAAGTTGCCAGTCCACCATTGTAGTTGAAGTAGCTCGGGAGAGTGAGATTACTGAAGAGCGGAACGAAATTGGTATTCCAATTCGGCACTTCCAGAATCCCGCCGCCCGGAGGCAAGACGGCGAAGTGGACGTCCACATTGATGTCGGGTCCAACGTTGATTGCCATGACCGATACATCAATCGAATCCTCACCGAGCACATAGGTAGTGCCATCGAGCATCAAGTTGATAATCGGCGCCTGTGCATGAGCGAGCCCGGCAACCATGCAGATGGCAAAGGCACAAGTGCACAACATCGAGAATTTTCTGCGCATGTTCTTCTCCTTTCTCGTGGATTTGATACGCAGCTAAAAGAGGAAACTGAGACAATTCATAGTGCATTAATCCTCTCAATGAACTCATACCGTGTCAATATGTATCTGGGCTGCAAGAGGGCCAGCTCTCTCGCACCGAATTCCCTTCTGCTGTCTATAGCTGAAACGGAAAAAGGAGAAAGGCCCTCGTGCAGAGGGCCCATCTCATCAAGACTATTGGCACCAATCGTAAAATTAGTCTAAAGCAACATCCCTCGTGATTCCCGCCAGGGCGACAGCATAGCCATGCTGCAGACCTGTCGCGGTATATTCGGTGATGTTCATGCGATATATGCCTATCTCGGGTGGATCGAGGTTGCCAAGGGGATTGCTCTGATCGGGCAATTGGCTCAGAACGGACGCAGGGACAACCGCATCGCCATCGTCCGCAAATCTGCAATAGCAAGTGTAATAGCCCGCGGACATGGTCCAGAAGTCCAGGGACGCATAGCCGATTGAGAATTGGATGTAGCCGCTGCCAGTGCCATTCCAAGTCAAGTGCAGATCGCTACCGCGGTCGATTGTTGGCTTGCTGCTAATATCAGGTGTATAGACCTCGAGCACCTCAGGGGCCACAACCGAGACATCGAACGCGCCCACATCTGGGCCGCCATACCCGACAAACCGATAGGTCTCGCCCACGACATAGTCTGACTCATTTAGCTCTGGGCCGAGGCCTGGGCCATACTCGATGGTGGTTACTATTCCGCCGTAATCGTCGCCGTACTCTTTGTCCATCCGAAGCGTGCCATTGGGGCTGCCATACATATCGATGTAATCACCTGCTTCGAGGAAAGTAGGAATCTCATCATTAAGTGGCTCAAAGACGGAATACTCACAAGTGTCGAGAGGCAGTGCGAAATAATCGACGAAGTAGTCGGGCCGTTCGGAATACTTCACGAAGGACGCGCCTGCAGATATGTCGGTCTCCCACTCGAGATCGTCATCGTAATCATACCAGTGGTCCCACATAATCTCGCATCCGCCGGCTGTCCAGCCATCAACCGCCCCCTCCTGAACCTCGAAGGGTGTGAACGATATGTCACCCACGAAATTCAGCGTACCGGGCTCAGTGAATGCCGCGGCAAACTGGTAATATCCAATTGTCTCGAATGGGTAGCCGGAGACTGCGTACTGCGCGATCTCCGCCTTCGGGAAGTCGAAACCGGTCGGCAGCGGTATGTTCGCAAGTAGCGGCCGGAATTCTGAATTCCAGTCCGGTATCTCCAATATACTTCCGCCTGGCGTCAAGACAGCTACATGAACATCGACGTTCATGTCCGTGCCGGAGTTGAAGCCGGATACGGACAAATGAAGCGTGCTCTCGCCCTGGACATAAACCGTCTCATCGGTATAGACCGTAATGCCATAGTCCTGCGCGAACAGCGGCACGGCGGCAACCAACATGATGACGGCAAAAACAAAAGAGCCTCTGTGCATTTTTGCCTCCTTTCTTAAGGCCTGTTGTATGCACTCCATACAATACAACATCCACAATATCTAGAATTTACTATGGATTCGCGGTGGGTGGTTGTCAAGATTCGAATGCGGCAAGCTGCAGTCATCTTCTCTATATGGCAGTTCTCAAAGCCCAGCAGGCGGCCTATGGCATCAAAGACCGGGATCACTCGACGACCTTCGAGAGCTGCTGCCCGACTTTGACTGCATTGCCTGCGAGGAACTCCTTTGCAGACATCTGTCTCTTACCGGGAGGTTGAATGAGCTCTATGGAGACTGCTCCCGGATTGGTCTTGACAACGAGCCCTTCCCTGGCAGAGGCAGCTATCACCGTCCCCGGCGGCGTATCCCCGAATTCCTCCGGACACTCGGCTTCGGCAAGCCTGGCTATCTTGAGTATCCTGCCCTTATAGTAAGCGTATGTTCCAGGCCAGGGAATGAGGCCGCGGACATAATTCACAAGCGTTCTCGGGTCCTTCGACCATTCTATCAGCCCGTCAGTCTTGGTGAGCTTCGGGGCGTATGTCGCCTTTTCATGCTCCTGCTTGGTGGGCTTCAGAGTCCCCTCTTCGAGAGCTATCAAGGTCTTCAGAAGAAGTGCCGCTCCTACTTCGGAGAGCCTGTTATATAGGTCCAACGCGGTGTCATCGTCGCCGATAGGGACTTTTTCCTGCAGCAATATGTCCCCGGTATCCATCCCCTTGTCCATCAGCATCGTGGTGACACCAGTCTCCCTGTCCCCTCGAATGATGGGCCAGTTTATCGGACTTGGGCCACGGTATTTCGGCAAGAGCGACGGATGCACGTTGACGCAGGCTATTTTGGGGATGTTGAGCACCGTTTCCTTCAAGAGCTGCCCGAAGGCAACCGTGACAATGAAGTCCGGCTCGAATGCGGTCAGCACCTCGCGCGGCTCCTGTCGAGAGACTCTCTCGGGGCAGAACACATCCAGCCCGAATTCGTGTGCGAGAGCCTTGCATGGGCACGGCGTGAGCTTCAGTCCTCGCCCGGATGGCTGGTCAGGTTGTGTGACGCACATCATGTCGAATCTTCTCGATTCGAAGAGAAGTTTCAGAGAAGGCATAGCAAACTCCGGCGTCCCCATGAATATTAGACGAGTCTTTTTTGTGGGGTCCGCAGTCAACAATGTGGGAAAGGTCTCCGGCTTGTTACAGAAGATTTCTCTTCCTCGAGAGCATCTGCTGATACTTGCGCTCGAAAATGTCTCTTTGAAGGGGATTTAGGAAGTCGATCAGAAGGCGGCCATTCAAGTGGTCGAGTTCATGTTGAAAGGCGCGCGCTGCGAGGCCCTCCGCCTCAATCTCGACAGATTTGCCGTCCATAGTCATTCCAATTGCCCGAATCAGCCTGGCCCTGCTAACATCGGTCACGAATTCAGGAATGCTAAGGCAGCCCTCTTCGGCCGTTTCCTCCTCCTCCATCTCGAGTATCTCGGGATTAATCACGACCAGCCGTTGCCTGGGGTCCCTTCCGGCGCTCGGATCGAGCACGATCAGCCTGACCGAAGCACCTACCTGCGGGGCAGCCAGGCCCACGCCATTTCCAGCATACATCGCTGCCTGCATATCCTCAGCAAGTGCTATTATGCTGCTGCTTATCGAGGTAATCGACTCCGCATCCTTCTGGAGAACCGGATCACCGTAAATAACTATTCGTCTTCTTGGCATATCTTAACCGCTCATGCTAGATGGGGACGGAGCATGGCCTTCAAAGAAGAGCCCTATCTCGAATTCACACGGGACATTCTGCTTAGTGGGTTCCTCTTCGAGCGTCCGGACGCCGACCGACCGGATTTCCCAGATACGATAATCCTCTCCCTCGAGGACACGAATGAAGGCATGGCCGTGGTTGATCGCTGCATCAAGAACATCCGAGAGGTCATCTTTCTGGTTGACCTCCATATCTCTGCACGCCTTCACGCCGCGCTCGTCGCCGCTAATCCGCGTATCCATGCCGATACTCCGGGAGGAAGCTCCCGCCCTTTCGCGAAAAATAAGTCATGGGCCATGAAGGAATCGAACCTTCGACCTTCTGATTAAGAGTCAGCTGCTCTACCTAGCTGAGCTAATGGCCCGTGGAAAACCTATATGCTCCACCCCCTATATGTCAAGTTTTGAAGTGAAGAAATTTGCATGGCATGCAAGCGTTATTCGCTCAATCGCTTATCGGAAGGGGCTTTTGTGAACAGCTATTGTCGAGTAAATACTTTCCTAGTAGTGTGAACGCATTTGACCAACCATTGGGAATTAAGAGGACAAGTGTGAGTAATACGGCCGATAAAGGCACTCTCTATGTCGTCGCAACGCCGATAGGCAACCTTGCAGATATCAGCGAGAGGGCGCTTCAGGTGCTCTCTGAGGTCGGAGCGCTCGCCTGTGAGAATACGAATCACACCACCCGAATATTCCATCGGCACGGCCTCAAAAAGCCGAAAACGACCTTCTCATGCAATGAGCACAACGAGGCCCGGGTTGTGCCCCGAATACTTGGCCTGTTGAACGCTGGAATATCCGTCGCACTGTGCTCGAATGCCGGCGCTCCCGGTGTGAGCGACCCTGGATACAAGGTAATCTCAGCCGTCCACGAAAGTGGGGGGAAGGTTACTATGATACCGGGACCGAGCGCCGCGATCGCCGCCCTGGTAAGCTCTGGCCTTCCGCTGACCTCATTCACCTTCAAGGGATTTCCGCCCCGCAAACAGGGACGAAGGAGGAAATACCTGGAGCTCGATGCGGAGTTGCCGCATACGCTGGTCTTCTTTGAATCACCTCTCAGAGTCTCTCGGTTCCTGGCTGAGGCGTTGGAGGTTTATGGGGACCGGGACGCCGCGGTCTGCATCGAATTGACCAAGCTATTCGAGGAGGTACATCGTGGTACCCTCAACGGCCTCGCATCGGAATTCGAGAACAAAGCCATCAAGGGGGAAGTGACTGTCGTCATCGCCGGCGACAAGCGAAAAGGCAATCGTGAGCAGATTGACAGAGACGATGGGCCTGAAGACTCGTAGCGGAGAGCTCCCCTATCCGGGTTTCCTGCCCGACGCGACGCGCGGGGTTGTAAAGAGCGTCAGCGCCGAGGATTTGGTCGAGGTCGGGATATCCGGCATTATGGTCAACTCAATCCATCTCGCCGGGCAGCCCGGCGTCAATGCAATCAGCCGCCTTGGGGGAATACACAAATTCATGGGCTGGTCCGGACCGGTCATGTCCGACTCAGGCGGCTTCCAGGTCTATTCACTCATCGCGGAGCAGTCGAAGTTGGGTAGCGTCTCTGACAAGGGCTTCAGCTATCGCTTCAGCATGGATGAAGAGAAGCGTCTCGTAACGCCAGAGAAGAGCATCATCCATCAATTCAGATTGGGCACCGACGTGATGTTCTGTCTCGATGAGTGCACGCATCCTGACGACAGCGAGGAGCGTCAGGTCAAGAGCTGCGAGAGGACTATCGCATGGGCCAGAAGGTGCAAGGCAGAATTCGAGAATAGAATAGCTAACCTAAATGGGGATGCTCAGCCATTGCTCTTCGCGGTTGTTCAAGGGGGAAGCTCAACTGAATTGAGAAGGCTATGCGTCGAGCAGCTCCTCGAGATCGGCTTTGACGGATATGGTTTCGGAGGCTGGCCGGTCGGCGCAGACGGCGCGCTCGTCGATACTGTCTATCAGGTTGCTGAGATGCTGCCACAAGAGTTGCCAAAGCACGCGCTCGGGATAGGGAAACCGGAGAATCTCGTTCGCGCATACCGGGCCGGCTATCACCTCTTCGATTGCGCTTTGCCGACCCGCGATGCGAGGCGGAAGCGGCTCTTCGTCTTCAATGAAACACCGGATATGACAGGCTTCAAGGGCAGTGAATTCTACCATTACATCTACCTGCAGGACGCCAAGCACGCTGTCGCTTCGGGGCCGGTCGATGAGACCTGCGACTGCTCATGCTGCAAAAATTACTCCCGTGCCTACTTGCACCATCTCTTCAAGATAGGAGACGCACTCGCGGAGCGTCTTGCGACAATTCACAATCTCCGCTTTTATGTTCGAATTCTGAATGCCCTCAAAGAGGGAGTCGCAGATGACGAGTGACCTCGTAGCCGAGATCGTAGAGAGCCTCAAGGCGTCTCGGAAGTATCGAAGTGTGTATGAACCGACGCTGGAGCGTGTGGCTAAATGGGCTCTCGAGAGGCATTGCAACAGGCGCGTTGCAGAGAAGGCAGCAAAACGGAAGCTGCACCAGGCCTGTGGCGCTTACATGAGCCCCTCTCAAGCAGCGAAGGCCGAGAAGATGCTGCGAGCGCTTCCGCCGACCGCGACCATCGATGAATTGAGGCAGGCCTGCCTGGAGATCTTGAAATGCCACACTTCGACCCTAGAGCGTCTTGATTACATCGAGAGGCTATATGCAGACATCGAAGAGCTCGTAGGTCGTCCCAGAAGCGTATTGGACCTGGCCGCCGGGCTCAATGCTTTTACCATTCCCTGGGCGCCGCTCTTGGCCAATGCGACCTACAAGTGCATCGACATCGACTGCCGATCAATGGTGCTCTCTAACCTGCTGCTCGAGAGGCTGGGAAGGAACTGCAGCGCCATTTGCGGCGACGTTCTCGTTGCGATGCCGACGGATCGAGTTGATCTCGTCATCATTCTGAAATCTCTGCCCTGCCTGGAGCGGCAGGAGTCGGGGGCTGCGAGACGAATCTTGAAAGAGATCCGAGCTCGATACTGCGTCGTCAGTTTCCCCGCATTCTCCCTTGGTGGGAGGGACCGCGGCATGACGGCCAATTACGAGGAATTCCTGAGGGATAGCATCGATTGTTCATGGAGAATCATTGCAGATCTGTCTTATTCCACTGAAACCGTGTACGTACTAACCTCTGAACCAGGCGCCTGACACGGGCCACCCTGCCTTAGGGCTGCTGAATGGGCAAATTTGCGGTGAATCCATGAGTGCGGAAATTGCCTGTTCGCACGTCAAATTGCCTTGTGACGATCATTCTGCATAGCGCTGATCGGTCAGTACATCATGGACTACGCCGGCCCTTCGGCGATTTGCTGCTTCCAATGGCCAATTGTGGGATATCGAACAAGTTCTTAAACGAATCGGACTTTTCCCCCGATATATTAAGACGCAGGTTAGGTCGTTCTTTTTGCCTGATCGACCTGGTATCTGGGCTATCAATGGGGGCTGATGCTCCGAGGGAGTATCGGGCATCAAAGAGACTTGTTCGGAGGGTATCTTTGGATAACAAGCGCGGAGGCCACATGCTCATTGTCGGGCTATGGATTGCCGCAGCATACTGGATGCTGGAATCGCTGCTCGATGCCTTCGTGTTTGGCAAAGGACCTCTGAGTGTTCATCTATTCCCCCTGAACCCGGACGAACTATGGATGCGGTCTCTCGCGGTCCTCTTGATAACCTTCTTCAGCGCTTACGTTCAACGAATACACTCCGAACGGGAGGACGCAGAGAATGCCCTCTGCGAGTCCAAAAGCAAGTATGAGGACCTAGTAGAGAACGCTAACAGCGTAATACTCAGAATGTCGAGCACAGGCGAAGTTAGATACATGAACCGTTTTGGGCTCGAGTTCTTCGGCTTTTCGAGTAAAGAACTATTTGGCAGGAACGTTGTCGGCACAATAGTCCCCGAGACTGATACTGCAGGGCGTGACCTTATAGCGATGATCGAGGATATCGGCATGAATCCCGATCGCTACATCAACAACGAGAATGAGAACACCTGCAAGGATGGCTCCAGGGTGTGGATATCGTGGACCAACAAGCCCATCTTCGATGGCCAGGGCAAGGTGATCGACGTCCTCTGTATCGGCAACGACATAACACAGCGAAAGCAAATGGAGGACAAGCTCGAGCTGGCTCTCAAAGAAGTGCAAGAGATGTCGCTCATCGACCAGCTCACTGGCCTGAAGAACCGTCGTGGCTTCATGACGCTCGGGGAGCAGCAGCTGAAGGTCGCGGACAGAACACGTGAGGGCATTCGGCTCGTATTTATCGACCTGGATGGACTCAAGTGGATAAACGACAATCTCGGGCACAAGGTCGGCGACCAGGCACTCATCGAGGCGGCCGATGTTCTTAGAGAGACATTCCGGGATTCGGACATCATCGCGCGCCTCGGAGGTGATGAATACGCGGTCCTGGCAATCGACGTCTCCCCCGCTGCGCCGTTCCCTTCGGCCAGGATCCCCGACACCCTCACCGAGCATAACTCACGCACGGGCCGCCAATATGAACTGCAGATGAGCGTTGGCGTTGCAACCTACCGCTCTGAGTCGAAATGTTCGATTGGCGAACTACTCAGCATGGCGGACGAGCTGATGTATGAGGAGAAAAGAAGAAGAAAGGCAGCACGCGCTTCCGCCAAAAGGAAATCTCCTGAGACCAGCGAGGAGCGAATCTAGTCCGCCTGCGGCGTCTGGGCTTCGTCAGCGCGAGATCTATCAGAGCCTGCTCAATCCTCAACCAACAAGGCTAGACCACCGAAACTCGAGGCAAACCACTTCCGGTTCTGACCGTCGATTAGGATGTCCGTGACATAATCATTCGACAGGCCTGAATCAATGGATTTGTAGCCGGTCCATGTGCCATCGGTATTGAGAATCCGAACCCCGCAATATAGTGTCGCAAACCAGACTCTGCCATCACGGTCGAACTCGATGTCCCAAACGTACGAGTCATCATCATCCATACCCATCTCCTCGGCAGTGTATCTACTCCAATTGCCGTCATCATCGAGAACGGCCACACCCTCAGATGAGCTAAACCACTTCCGGTTCTGTTTATCGACCTTTGCGCAGCCCACCCAAAATCCAAGCATGCCGCTATCTTCCGGGCCGTAACAGGTCCAATTCTCATTGGCTGCATCTAGCATTTGGATGCCGCCATCGTTGGCAAACCACTTGCAGCCATCTCTATCTATTGCGAAACCAATGCCCAGGCCCACCGGTGAATTATAGGGTGTGTAGAGAGCAGCCACTTCACCGTCGGGTCGTACGCGATAGACACCATCAGGCCAGGCCACTAGCCATGCTGTGCCGTCCTGCTCAAATTCAATCGAATTGACCTCCAAATCCCAGTAATCGAGCCCCTCTTTGCTAGCAGTGAACCAATTGGATTCCGGGGACATCACGCTAATTCCGGTTACATGTCCGAACCAGAGGCAGCCGTCGGGCGCGAATGACACGGCAAGAACGCGGTGATTTAGGAGACCGCTATTCTGTGGAGTGTAAGTCATCCAACTGCCATCGGAGCTTAAGGAACTGGCCCCCTGGAATTC
>JAFGIT010000008.1 GCA_016929465.1 Candidatus Coatesiibacteriota bacterium
GCGGCATTTCGTGGTCCTCGATCTGTTCCGTTCGTATCGGTGTGAACGAGCCGAGACCCGTATGAACGGTGATCTCGGCGAATTCGATTCCGAGGTCGGCAAGGTTATCCAGGTACTTCCTGGTGAAGTGAAGGCCTGCGGTTGGAGCGGCAACTGCTCCGGGTCTTCTCGAATAGACCGTCTGATAGAGCATCTCATCCGCCGCATCTGGTCCTTTGGGCCGCTTTATGTATGGAGGCAGGGGCATTTCTGCAATCTGGTCAAGAACCTCATCGATTCCGCCTTGCTTCGCGTCGAGTGAAACGCGCAGCTTGCGCCCATCCTTCTCGAGAACGGTTGCGGTCAATCTGCCCTGGCCGAAAACGAGCCTCGAACCTGGACGGAGTGGACGAGATGCCTTTCCGAGTGCTTCGTAAATGCCGTCTTCGATCTTCCGCAGGAGGAAGAGCTCCACTTTTCCGCCGCCGATATCCCTGTGTCCGAGGAGCCGGCACTTCATCACTCGAGTATTGTTCAGGACGAGGAGATCACCTCTCGTAATGAACTCATGCAGCTTGTCGAACCGAGTGTGCTCTATATTGCCGCTCTCTCTCTCCAGCACCAGCAGGCGGGCCGTGTCGCGGTCCTCGAGGGGCGTCTGCGCAATCCGAGACTCGGGCAGGTCGTATTCGAATTCGCACCTTCTCAAATTCTCATCCTTATCGATTTAGTATGTGTCCCAACAAGCCTGCAAGAGAAACCTCCCCAGCGTAGCGGGATGCCACAGGCAAACGATCGAGGCGCCATTTTGGGCCTCGATTCTGTAAACAACTACCGAAAGATGTCCGGCTTCGTCAATTGAGGATGGCTGTCTAATGAATGAAATCCAAAGGGGATATAAGAGTCCCATGACCGCGGCGCATACAGTATGTAGGGGCTGGCCTTGTGCCTGCCCGAGATATGGATGGGCGGGGACAAGCCACCGTCCCTACACGACACGAAATCCGATTTATTGGACGACCTCTGAGGATGGCGATATTGCGACCTTTGTGAATCGCTGATTCGGCCTGAGGCAATAGCGGAGCTCAAGTGTTTTGAAACGGGAATAGGCCAAGATGCGGATTTTCGCGCTTTGGTGCTATTCGTGCTCCATTGGCGGCCGTCTTTGGCGAGACCATCAGGGGCAAGTTGACAGATTGCCTGTTTCCTTGTTATTTATGGCACATGGGCAAGAAAAGCAAAAAGTCGAAATCCAGCTTAGAGCAGCAACCTTTGGAGCGTGGGCCGGGCTACAGCCTGCCTCAGCTCCTGGTGGCCAATGTGATCGCGTGGGCGGTCTTTCTGCTGATACCGTTTGTTGTTGGCAAGACCTTTGTGGGCCATGGGGCGGAGATTTACACGTTCTTCTCTCTGCTCGGACTCGGATTCAGCGCGGGCAGCATTCTGGACTTTTCATTGGATAGGCTTTGACACTGAAATTACATAAGAGGTAGCGAAAAGATATGGAACAGGAAAGACGAAGGCGGGGAGTGACTGACCTTATCTTTGACGGGATAAGCAAAGTGGGGTCGGAGTATGACTTCACCGTATTGTCAGCCGGGCGGGCACTGCAGATACAGTCCGGCATGCTTCCCTTCTCCCGCACAGCCGGCAAGGGTCCTCTAGAGACTGCGATCGAGGAGATCATCGAAGGCCGGGTAGAGATAAAACATCAGGATGAGGACGATAACATAATTGAATGATAACCTTTCGTCTGGAGGCGCGTGATGTCCGGGCACTCTAAATGGAGCACAATAAAGCGCAAGAAGGGCAAAGAGGATGCCAAGCGGGGCAATCTCTTCACCAGGTTGATCAAGGAGATCACCGTCGCCGCGAGGCAAGGCGGCGGCGACCCTAACAGCAATCCCAGATTGCGCACGGCGATGGTCTCAGCACGGTCCGCCAATATGCCGAACGACAATATAGAGCGGGCAATAAAGAAGGGCACCGGGGAGCTCCCCGGGGTTTCCTATGAGGACGTCAGCTACGAGGGTTATGGTCCTGGAGGCGTTGCGATCCTCATCGAGTGCCTGACCGACAACAAGAATCGAACCGTCTCCGAATTAAGGCACATCCTCTCCAAGAACGGCGGGAGATTGGCTGAGATGGGAAGCGTATCCTGGGTCTTTGATAGGAAGACGCTCATCGGTATAGACGAGAAGGATGTCCAGGACGAGGAAAAGCTGCTCGAGGCAGCAATTTCTGCCGGCGCAGATGACATGAGCAATGAGGATGGTGTATTCGAGATCACGGCCGCTCCGGATCATTTTGCCGACCTTGTCGAGGCCTTGACGGAAGATGGCTACGAGCCCGTATCCGCCGAGCTGACGATGATACCGAGGACGATGGCCAAGGTCGAGGGCAAGGAGGCCATCCAAATGCTTAGGTTGATGGAGCGCCTCGAGGACAGCGACGAGGTTCAGAAGGTCTTTGCGAATTTTGACATCGATCCCGAGATCATGGAGGAAATCGACTGATAGTTCTGGGCGTTGACCCTAGCTGCAGATCGACTGGTTACGGCGTAATCGAGCAGGGCGAGCGAAATAGTCTCGCTCTCGTCGATTACGGGGCTATCCCAGTTCCGGCGGCGACTTCATTGCCGGAGACACTTCATAGAATCTACATCAAGATCGAGTCTATAATAGCGGAATTCAAGCCGGATGTGATGGCTCTCGAGGCGGTGTTCTACGCTCAAAACGTCCGGTCCGCAATCAGGCTTGGCGCAGTCAGAGGCGTGGTCATGCTTGCAGCTCGCAGCAGCGAAGTCCCAGTTTTCGAGCACGCAGCTACCGAGATTAAGCTCGCCGTTGCGGGATTCGGCCGAGCGAGCAAGGAGTCCGTTCAGAAGATGGTCAAAGTCGCTCTTGGCCTAAAAGAGGTCCCAACTCCCAACGATGCAGCGGACGCATTGGCTGCGGCGATCTGCCATTTGAATACTGCGAAACTCCGCGAGAAGATCAGTAGCTCCGTTGGCAAGAGGATGAGCGTCAAATGATCCGCGTTAGGGAGTGTTGATGAGATGATGGATTATATAACCGGAACCATCATTGAGAAGTCACCGGAGCGCGTCGTATTGGAGGCCGGGGGCATTGGAATATCTCTTCAGATTACATTTTCGACGTATCAGCAGTTGGGACAAGTAGGCTCCAGGGCCAAGCTTCTTACGCACCTGCAATTCAGGGAACCCTCATTTGACCTTTATGGCTTTGCATCGTCCTCAGAGAGGGATGTATTCCGGCTTCTGATTCAGGTCTCGGGGGTGGGTGTCAAAGTAGCAAGGACGATTCTTTCTGGAATCAATCCCCGAGATGTCAGAGATGCCATTCTAAATAATGATGTGGCCCGTTTGTCGTGTGCTCCGGGAATCGGCAAAAAGACGGCCGAGCGCATCTGCGTATTTCTTCGTGACAAGGCCCTTCAGCTGACTACTCAGCGGGAACCGGGGACTTCAGGTGCAGATGATGCCGAGAATGACGCCCTTGCTGCTCTCGAGTCGCTCGGGATCCCTGCGAGCAAAGCGAGACCGGTGATACGGAAGCTCATCGAGCGGCACGGTTCATCCATCGCTGTGGACGAGCTTGTCCGGGGAGCGCTCAAATCACTGTTCTAGAGACAGGCTGAGCTGTAACCCCCCCAGTAATAGGCCTCGTATCGGCCCGTTTGGTTAGATCGCAACGGCTATGAACAATCCCGATCAGCGTCCTTGATAGCCTGCTCCGGAATCTCGGGACAATTGGATTGGAGGTTATTGTGATAATTCCCCCCGGGGGGATTTGACTTCCCGCTGAAATGTGGGCGATTCATTCGCCGCTCCCGGCCACGATTTGGCCTTGAAATTCTGACTCCCCGCGCCTATTGATAGCCAATTATCATAGTTATTTTGAGTCTCGATAAGCCTTGACTTAAGGCCACAAGATGCGGCATATTATATTCGCAAGTGATATATATGCGAGTTGGGTGCTTGCTGACAGTGTTCATTATTCTGCTCTATTGCGGCAACCGGGGACGGTTACCTGCGGTAGAAGAGGTGTTTCTATAAGACGTTATGCTATGTATTGGGGTTGCGATTTCTTGATTGGAGAATCTAAGGAGGAGTTATGCGGAGATCTTTGAAGGCTAAGTTGGTTTTTCTGACCGCAGTATGCCTTTTCGGGTTAATCTCAGCAGCGATCGGGCAGTCGATTGGTAGCGGCTGGCCGACATTGCATTTGGACTCGAGAAACAGGCGTGTTACAATGGAGGAAGGCCCCGATATCGCCGAGCAGAACCTTACGATCCACTGGAGTTTCGAGGCCGGATATGGCCGATCTAATCCACTGGTAGATTCTACCGGGCGAATATATGTCTTTGGCACCATAGATGGTGCACTGGGGGCATTCTCGAAGCTATTCTGCTTCAGAGAGGCTTTGCCCGATGAGGAGACCAATTGCATCACGCCCGAGCTGCTTTGGGCAACGGAGATGAATTGCTATCCTTCGAGCACATGGTCAACCGGCGCCATCTCTCCCGATGAAAGTCGTTTCTTCTTCGCTGGCGTTGGGGACAATGGGCTTTCTCTCGATTGCTGGGATCCAGAAGGTAATCCCGACGAGGATAATCCGGATGAGAAGTCCCTTCTCCTTTTCTCCAGTCCTTTCTTCAACGGAGGCGACGGTGCATCGGATTTGATCTTCGATAATCTGAATGTCCCCGACCTGGGGCTTACCGACGTTGTCATTGTATTTGGAAATTCAACGTCCACTTCGACCGGATATGCTTTCACCTATGACGGGATAAACGTATGGTGGTATGGGATTAGCCCGCAAGATGCGGTTCCTTCACCCGTAGCATCATCTCCCACACACTGCTCTCAGACATATACGTACTATGATTATACGCCCGGTCCTCAGGGGGGCCTTCCGGGAAGCGGGACCTATTGGATGGGTGTCGGTCAGCCCACGACGATCTATGCCGGCGGCGAGGATGGTAACCTCTACGCCATGCACACGATCACGGAGACTTTCTGGTCTCCTCCGCCCGCGATTCAGCCACCGCCTCCTCCTCCTCTGGGCGATCCTGAACCAGTCACGCTGAAGTGGTCCTATGCAATTGGCAGTGACGCCCTCGTGAGTTCTCCAGTGATTATTCCACGAAGCTGGGGCTTCCGGAAGGATCCGGTGCAGGATAATACCCCTGGCCCAAATGGAGAAATTCCCCAGATCCACTACAACAATGTAGGCACTACTACCTGCACGATTTACATCTGCGATCCTGCCGGAGTTCTCTATTGCATCGAGGATTCCTACTACGAGGAGCATGATTGGGAGTTCTATGGTTGGATGCCCAGCGAGCCTCCCATGGACATTTGGATTGACAATAACGATGAGTACCAAACGCAGGGCGATCCTCCGCCACCTCCGCCGGGATTCCCGATGGGTGCCTATCCACGCAAATATACCTCGAAGCTCCGTTGGTCCTATGACCAGTTCACCGGCGGGATACACGGGACACCGATTCTCAGCGGAAACATCTTGTATGTTCAGGACGATACATCGATCACCGCGATAGACCTCCAGACTGGCATGGATATGAACACGAATTACTTCGGCGAGACCGAGGGCACGGCGATCTGGTCAGCGTCTTGTCTTGACGATCAGCCACCATTGGCAAGCACCGGTTCTGAGTGGAATTTCGCCCCCGGTGGCTCCTATAGTGTCGCGCCGTCGCCGGTTCTTGATGGCAACGGTCTTATCTGGATGGTGACCAGCGACGGCTGGCTGGAGGTAGTCGCGAGTAGAGACATGCCCGACAGAGGCCTTGTAATGGGCGATGTCGCTTTTCTCTATATCGTGCCAAATGAGGATGACCACCATAGAGGCTATTCGGTGGCGCCTTTCTATGAGCCGATGACGGGCCATGCGCCGCTTACCATGGCATGCTCGCCGATCATCTCTGATGGCACCCTCTATGTCAGAGGTGATGGCCAGGCCCCTGACCCCTTCTCGATGAGTCCATACGACACCGGTTGGGTGCTCAAAGTGAAGGAGAATGTAGTAGGACGTTTCAGGTTCAACGACGTGAACCCGAAAGTGGGCTACACGGAGTCCAACCGAATGCACCGTGTGCCGACCGTATTTGATTATGAGGTAAATTATTACGATCCCGACTGCAGCTCAGTCGGCGTCTATACGGATGATGGCAATGCAGTTCCACATCCCGAGAATCCAGTCATGCTCATCGTTGATGGCTTCTATACTTTCTGGCGATCGGATGAGGAAGACCTCGGGTATCCGCCGCTTCATATACTTCCAGGGAATGAGAATCCACAGAATCCCCCTGCTAGCTATGGCTTCCCGCCCTGGGGCATCTGGGAGGGGATGGTATATCAGGTAGAGACGGGCGACGATGAGCGGAATCTCGGCATGTATGAATACGTCTCTGACGGGACGGTATCGAATCCGTCACTGCGAGAATACATCTACTACAATCAGAACGGCTGCTTCAATTACTTCTTCGAGATGGAAGATGGCTTCGGGGAGAACGCGCCGATATTGTCCGAGATATACTCCGGCCCGAATATGTGTCCGGAGCTTTATTTTGTGAAGACTGCGGTTGTGTTCGACGGGACAATAGCGCGGCCGGAGAAGAGCGTTCTGGATATTGCCGTTTGGTATTACGATTCCGATGAGGATTCTCCAGCCGTTCAAGACGTCGTAATGGAAGACGTTAACTACACGATGCAGAGCGACGCTGTAATCGGTAACTCGGCGGTTAGATGGGAAGACAGGTATTCGCTTCATTTGACGACAACGAATGACACGCCGAGCTTCCATTTCGAATTCACCGACAGTCCGACACCAGTACACCCGGATTGGCCGAGGGATTCCGTCGAGCCTTGCACGACGAGACACCCTGAATATGGCCAGTTGTTCACTCTGCTTCTCCGTGATGGCAGGGTTACTCCGGCGGTCGGGCCTCCAGGCGAATATACATATAGCGTGAGGTTCTTTGATCCGCATAGGCGGGCTTCGGGTATCAACACGGGGCAGATAGGTTCACTCAACGCCCATATCTATATTGATGGTGAGCAATATGAAATGGAGCTTCTGCCCGGAAACGGATCCCAGTTTGACGGCCTGTACACGTATAAGACCGTTTACAATGAATATGGTGAGCACAATTTCCGCTTCGATTTCTACTATGAAGGGCAGATGCCCTACTATAACCTTCCGAGAACAACCAGCGTCTTGACCTCGGACCCGGACAACGTCACAGTCGAGAGAAATCCAGCCCCGGCAATCGCCAGGGTCGAGGCTCCGGAGTTCGAATATGTCGGTCCTACGATCGCGCAATGGCCTTCGTTCAATCGCTATCAAGACAACAATTCGCTCGAAGGTCAGGCATTCGGTCCCGCGATGCCTATAATGAGCGACATCTTGATTGGCGAGCCGATAAAGGGCACCCCGGTGATCGGTGGCTCCGAATCCACTATCTTCGTTGGCTCGCGTGACGGGCGTGTGTATGCCGTTACGCCCGAGTTGGACGAAATCAGATGGGAATTCGACACTGGTGACTTTGTTGATTGCACGACCGCCCTTGGCCAGGAGCGAAGTCTGATCGTCGCATCGAGGTCCGGAACGATATTTGCACTTGATTCCTGGACTGGCGAGAAACGCTGGATATTCAGCGCAGCAAACATCGCAGATAGTTCTCCGTGCGTCGGGCTGAGTGGCGATATTTATATCGGCTCGTATTCGGGTACGTTCTACTCGATCGACGGTCGAAGAGGCACGCTTAACTGGTCCTACGATCTGCCTACAAGTGGCGCGGTCCAGGGAAGTGCTGCAGAAGGAACCAGCTCGACAGTCTATTTCGGCTCGTATGACAACAACGTCTATGCGCTCAATAACGCAGGGCTTCTCCTCTGGAGCTTCGAGACGGATGGAATGGTCAATAGCTCGCCATCGGTCGAGAGCAATGGTAACGTGGACAGCGTCTATGTAGGCTCAATCGATCATTCCGTTTACAGACTCGATTATGACTTCACAATCGGGGCGCCCGAGCCGGATATGATCTGGAAATATACGACAGGTGGGCCGATACAATATGCTTCGCCTGGCATTGATGGGGAGTTTATCTATGTCGCCTCCGATGCGCTCTACGCCATTGACAAGAATACGGGCGAGCTAGGATGGTCTTACGTCCCAGGTGGCTCAATCTTTGGCACGATCGCGGTCGACTCAAACGGCGTTGTTTACTTTGGTGCAAATGACGCGAGGGTTTATGCAGTCCGCGCGCCGGTTGATCCGGATTACATCGCCCGTAAGGAGGGCGAGTTGGTCTGGTGGCAGAATGTTGGCAGCAAGATATGGATATCTGGTGTCTCGATCTCGCCCGACAGTTATGGCCATGAGACTGGTACTCGTACGAATGGCTACGGCGACTTGTATTTCGGTTGCTGGGATGGAAATCTCTACAAGATTGCTGACCGCGGCTATAACATTCCGCCGGTGCTAACTTCTCCGTCCATTTCGCCAACGATTGGTGACAGTTCCCAATCCTTCCGGCTTGGTATCCACTTCAATGATGCAGATGGTGACGAGCCACTGCAGCAGAAGGTCTATATCGATGACGTCCCGTACGACATGGTGTTCACCGGGATTGGGATGCCGTCGAATGGTGAGTACGAGTTCTACACCGACTTCGCTTTGAGCAACGGGGTACATTCGTATTACTTCGAATTCAGCGACGGCAACTGGGCAGGCAACGATCCAGTGCGTCTGCCGGCGACTGCTCCTGAAGACCAGTTCGATGGCCCGACGATTGACAACAAGCCAAATCTGTCGGACGCGATGGTAGATCCGACCTATGGTGACGACGATCAGGAGTTCGTCTTCTCAGTCTACTTCTCTGATCCAGACGGTGATGCTCCGGTATCGGCGATGGTGTTCATCGACGGCGATGGCCACGCCCTTCTGGACCCCGCAGGCGAAGGCGAGACACCTTATGACGGTATCTATACTTATTCGGCACTTGGCTCCGCTCTGGGAGTGGGAGACCATACATATCACTTCGAGTTCGAGTATTCGGTGAATGAATGGGTGAGGATACCTGTGGTGGGCGAGCGGACCGATCTTACGGTCAACAACGCTCCTGTCCTGGAAACTGGAACCGTATCTCCTATGACGGGAGACACAACAGGGGATTACACCTACTCCGTCCACTATTTCGATGTCGATGATCATCCACCTGCAAGAGCGCATGTGGTTATTGACGGCACATCGCACGAGATGTCGCTCTATAGCGATTTCGACTCGGATGGGACGTATCAATTCGTCTATTCGGGCGAGCTGGTTGGTCCTGGCTCCCACATCTACTACTTCGATTTCGAAGATACAGAGGGAGGTATATCTCTGCTTCCGGCGCCTCCATTGCCGCCGCAGCTAGGACCACTAGTGAATGCCACGCCGACACTCTCATTAGGGCAAGTGACTCCTATCTCGGGTGATGCGGATACTGAATTCACGTTCTCTGTGCATTACTCAGACGTGGACGGAATCCGGCCGGGTGATATAGCTATGGTCCTCGATGGGACCCGCTATACACTGACACTCGAGGAGGGCATAATAACCGACGGCCTCTATGCGAGAACGATCAACGGGGCTGACATTGGCCTGGGAGACGATCACTCGTTCTATTTCGAGGCGACAGATGACTCCGATTCTCATACGAGATTCCCAGCTGCGCCTGGCAGCTCATTGAGTGGGCCAGCTATCGTCGAGCCGGGCATTTATATTCCGTATTGGCAAGTGAACAACCTGAGCGGAAAGGATACGACCCTGGTGATCGGCAATGCTGGAACCAGCGAGTTGTCCTCCGCGGTTGACGTGAGCGTCCATCTCTACTCGGGCTTCTTGGGTTCGGAGATCGACACAATATCTCACACGATAGCTCCTGGAGAGCAGGTCAAGATCGATCTATCGGATAGGTTCGATGATGACCTAATGCGATTTGGCTTTGCGAAGGTCACTTGGGAGCGAGGTTCGATTGCGGTCTGGGCTATGGTTAGGAATGACGACTCTCAGGCGGTCTCGATGACACTCAAAGACCCGCAAATCAGGAGTTCCTACCTGCCATATTGGGAGGTTTCGAGCGAATCGACCATCGATACGGTACTGGCTGTTACCAACATTGGCGGAACATTCGTCGATCTCAACATCGACTTCTACGACTTCGATGGGGATCCTGTCATCGCGACAAGCTTCTCCATCCAGCCAAGAGTCCTCCTGACATTGAAGTTGAGCGAGATTATTGCAGACCCAGAGGCGATCGGCTCCGCAGTTCTCACCTGGGACCGCGGCATCCTGGCGCTCTGGGGAATGGTAGTATCCGAGGGCAGCGGGAAGGCCTTTGAAGTAAGCTTCAATCAACCATTCAAGCTCTCAGCGGACCTCCCATACTGGATATATAAACGCTCCGCACTGACTCGGAAACTGAAGGAGATGACGCCGGTCGAATACGGCTTCATTGATAGAGGCGTGGGCCACGCGCTTGACTATGATGTCGCGGCTATTCCGAATTCATCCCCCGCCAACAGGTCTGATCTATCGGGTCAGATGGATTTGGGATTTGGCACGGGCGCCGGAAAGTTAGACGCACGCGTCTCTGATGTTGAGGTCAAATCCGGCCACAAGGCGCCGCCAATCTTGACTGATTATCTGCCTTCGCCGGAGGCGCCTACGACATTGGACCGGATCACATTCGCCGTCGATTACTATGATGAGGATATGGATCCACCAGCGATAGCGAAGCTCGTCTTCGTCCGCGATGGTGATGTTATCAGTGAACGTGAGATGACTCTCGAGGAAGGCGATGCTTATGACGGCAGGTATTCGCATCGGACCTTCCTGACAGAGGACACACACTCATACCACTTCCTCTTCTCTGACGGAGAGACGACGGTTCAGCTTCCGGCCGGTTCCAATTACACTCTGACCGTGACTGCGGCCAGTCAGCAGTTGGATACATGGCTGGTAATAACGAACCTGACAGAGACGCCTGGCCCGGGAATTGTCAGCCTGTTTGGCCCACAGGGGAGCGTTGTTGGTCTTCTCGAGACGCAGCTTGGGGGCCTCTATAGCGCAGCGATGATGAAGCTGAGCGAGACATCGGTTCTGGACGGCTATGGAAGCGGCTCAATCTCGATGGGCATCGCTAATCCGCTTCTGAATGTCTGGGGTATCATACATAGTGACACGTTTGACACGGGCTACACACTGAATTTCGAGGCACTGCACGGCGAGTCGATGTATGTCCCGTACTGGTCGATCAACGATGAATACGGAGTTGACA
>JAFGIT010000061.1 GCA_016929465.1 Candidatus Coatesiibacteriota bacterium
TGACATGGCTTTAATTGCGTGCCAGCGAGCGGCCGAGCGGCTGGGATATTCGACGCTCAACCTTGGCTCTCGGATATTCGGCGAGGCAAGAGAAGTAGCAAAGGTGATGGTCGGGATAGCAAAGTCGGTGAAATCGCGTGGCTATCCCGTCAAGCCGCCGTGCTGCATCGTGTCAGGGGGAGAGCTGACCGTCACGCTCAAAGGTGATGGCATTGGTGGGCGAAACCAGGAGTTCTCGCTGAACGGCGGCTTTCACCTAAAGGGCTCCGATGGTATATTGTTGCTGAGCGCAGGCACGGACGGCATCGACGGCTCGAGCGACGCGGCCGGTGCATTCGCCGACGGCGAAACCGTCTCCCGGGGCGGATATGAGGGCCTCGATATAGGCGAATACCTAGACCGCAACGACTCCTTTTCGTATCTCGACGCGATAGGTGATACTATTATAACCGGCAGGACCGGGACGAATGTCATGGATATCCGCCTGATCATGGTCGAGTGACAATGAAGATGATTAGTACCGTTCATCGTGTCCATTTTGTCCATAACGTCCATTCAGGTCCATATATGCCCATCTTGGCACGGCCTTTCCAGCCCAAAACATGGAGACAATAACTTGAGAGAGATTAGTGTCACACTTGGAGAGAGAACCTACCCGATCCTCATCGAGGCGGGGTCGCTCAACCAGATAGGCGAGCGCTTCCTGGAGCGATTCTCTATTGATTCTCCAGTCCTGGTCCTTACGGATGATAATGTCGCCAGGATCTACCTCGAGAACGTCCAGGTCGCACTCGAGGATGCCGGCTTTCGCTCATGGGACTATGTGATCACTGCAGGAGAGACCTCGAAGCGGCTGGAGGTCGTCTCCAAGGTCTATGACTTCCTCATAGAAAAGAAGGCCCCGCGCGGGGTCATCGTTGTCGGTCTGGGTGGGGGCGTGGTTGGTGATATAACCTCATTCATCGCATCCACTTACAAGCGCGGAGTCCCGTATATTGCCCTTCCTACGACACTCCTGGCCCAGGTGGACTCGAGCGTGGGCGGAAAGACGGGAGTCCACCACCGGGGAGAGAAGAACGTGATCGGGACCATCTATCAGCCGCAGTTTGTCTTGATCGATACCGACTGCCTATCGACCCTTCCGAAGCGAGAATTCCTCGCAGGGATGGCCGAGGTCGTCAAGCAGGGCGCGATCAAGAACCCGGAGTTCTTCGCATACCTCGAGCACCATTACAGGGATATCCTGAATCTCGAGCAGGATGACCTACTCAAGACGGTGGGTGACTGCTGCCAGTTGAAGTCGGACGTGGTCGCCGAGGATGAATTCGACGAGCGTGCGAGGCACGTGTTGAATTATGGCCACACCGTTGCACACGCTCTGGAAGGGCTAACTGGTTTCAGGCACTACATGCACGGGGAGGCAGTGAGCATCGGCATGGTCGCGGCAGCAAAGGTCTCGCTCGCGGTCGGGAAGTGCAGCGCAGATGACGTGGTCCGGCAGGAGAGACTTTTGAGAAGTATCGGCCTACCGACGAGATTGGAAAAGCACTTCATACTACAACTACTCGACCACCTCTATGCAGACAAAAAGCGAGTGGGTGACGAGATAATGTTCGTCGTCTGCACCGGCATCGGCTCCGCCGACATCTGGCCGGTAAAGCCCGAAAGGCTCGTAGAGCTCCTCTCAGCCATTTAGCTCTTCGTCACCCCTTTTCATCCCCCATCCCCCATCCCTGCAACCTATCTCATCGACCTGACGATGCGGAAACCCACGTTGGACCACTGATAGCTCGGGCCGCTGGAGTTACGGTAAGCCGACCGGCAGATCCATGCATCGTCAATTTTGCTGCCGCCTCGCAGAATCCGCTCGGAGCCATTGGCAGATCCTGTGGGATCGGTATCTGGATCAGGCTGTGCAGCGTAATAGCCAGAATCATACCAGTCCCAGCACCACTCCCAGACGTTGCCGTGCATGTCATAGAGGCCCCAGGAGTTGGGTTCCTTTTGACCAACGGGATGCGTTACATCGCCAGAATTCTCCTGGAACCACGCGACGATGCTCAGCTCGGCATCGATGTTACCATTATAGTAACGAGTGTTTGTCTCAGCCCGACATGCATATTCCCATTCGGCCTCTGTTGGCAGCCGGTAGCCATCTGGATCGAAATCGCACGAGACTTCTGCCGAGACAATATGATTCCCATCATAGGCGATGTTCGAGATTGTATAGCATTCGGCGTAGCCATGTTCCCGCGAAAGCTCATTGCAGAATGAAACACAGTCGAACCAGGTCACCTCCTCAACTGGCAGGTCGTCGCCGCTGTAATAAGAACCGTTCCAGCGCATAACATCTTCCCAAACATATTGCGTGATCTCGGTCTCAGACATTTCGAACGCAGATACATTCACGGTCCTCTGCGGACCTTCGTCAACATTGTGCCCAGACTCCCAGATCGAAGAACCCATCAGGAACGCCCCGGCAGGGACGGGGACCATCGTGATCAGTGGGGGCTGCTGCTCCTCGACTACAAACTCCACCCATGAGATAGACAGGAAATCGGGCTCCCCCTCGGCCGTTATCGCTGAGGCGAACAGATATGAGCCTTCCTCAAGCCCTTCGGGAACGGTCAGAGAAATCACCTCCACCGGCCCAATGCTGAAACCCTCTGGCATGAACGCCGGCCGCCAACGGGTGGGAACGAGGTCGAAGTGGTCGTCGAGGTAGTAGAGAATGGTCCCATCGGGAAGGACGAAGCCA
>JAFGIT010000062.1 GCA_016929465.1 Candidatus Coatesiibacteriota bacterium
ACGGCCCATTCGCTAAGGCATTCGACTGAGTCGTAGGCGGGAGTGAAATTGACGAAATTCATCGCGAGCTCGCGACGCACTATCAACTGCTCCAGGAAGGCGTCCTTCGCGATGTCGGGAGCGCCATCGAAATTCTGCACTTGAAGAGCTAGCCAGAGCGGCGAGATTTGACCGAAGTGAAGATATGGACTCGTATGCGATATGTCTTCGGTCTGCGGCTGGTTGCTGTTTCTGTCGTAGCTCTCGAGGCTGGTCTCCAGGAATTTCAGGAAGCGCCGCTTTGCCTCGGAAGTGCCGCCCTTGAAGAAGGGCGATGCACCGACCTCCCTCGAAACCGGCAGAGAATCGAGGACCAGGTCCGGGGCGGACAAATCGAGACTTTCGATATCGACGTAGAGTGAGGGTACCTTGGGCATTGTCTCGTCCAATCCGACCAGATAGCCCGGCAGCAGCCTTTGGATCTTCGGCCTGATTGTCCTCGCCGCATACTCCGCCTTGTCCGAGACCGCGTCCACCGGTACCACGACATCACTCTCAACCTGGACCACCTTGCAGCGAGCCATCTCAGCGACCTTCTTGCGCCACGCCTTCTGATGTCTTAGATAGCCTCTATCGCAGACTATGAGCGAGGCCTTTTTCCCAACTTTGAGCGCGACATCGGCCGGATCGCCGGTCTGCACGGCCATTCTAATCCCCATCTCGGCGAGCGTTGACTGCGTCTCGCTGAACCCATCCAGCATGAATGCATAGTGCCGCAGGTTCGCTTCGGGATAGTCAGCAGTCAGTCCGAATGCGACGACTAGCGGCTGCTGAAGGCGGTTCGCCTGCGCGATCGCGAACGATAGGGCCTGGTTCCATTCGGGTCGCTGCGACTGCTGCATCCAATAGAGGACATACTGCCCCTTCGCCTCTGGGCGGCCATTCAGCAGGCGGATCCGCTCGGGGTGAATTCCGGCCTCGTCCATCGCATCTCCTCCATCCGGTCAGATGATGCTACACGTGCTCGATGTCGGTGTGGTTCGATATCTCAGAGTTTGTGGTGCAGATGTCGAGCATCGACAGATGGTGGACATCATCATTCCCTGTGAGCCTTGCGAAAGTCTTCAGCTCATCGGTCGATACGTGCAGGAAGTTTGCGAGGCGCCTTGTCGACTCGCCTATGTCGAGCCTCTGCGTCAGGTTCGGGTCGTGCGTCGTTATCCCGACCGGGCACTTGCCGGTCCCGCAGATTCTGTGCTGCTGGCAGCCACATGCCATTAGCGCTGCGGTCCCGATAGCGACGGCGTCCGCACCTAAGGCAATTGCCTTTGCGAAGTCGGGAGAGATGCGAAGACCACCTGTGATCATTAGCGATACATCTCTCGCACCTCTTTCATCGAGATACTTCCGCGCGCGATAGAGCGCGAATATGCAGGGGATAGAGGTCGAATCTTTCACGAACTTCGGCGCGGAGCCGGTCGCCCCTGCACGGCCGTCGATGGTGATAAAATCGGGCTCGGCATAGAGCGCGACTTCGAGGTCCGCCTCAATATTCCCCGCTGCGACCTTCACGCCGATCGGCTTCCCGCCCGACCTATCCCTGAGCATATTGACCTTCTTCCGCAGGTCGTCTCGGTTGCGTATATCGTGGAACCGTGACGGGCTGAGTATGTCCGAGCCGAGGGGACGGTTCCTTATCGCGGCTATCTCGTGGGTCACTTTCGCGGCGGGGAGATGGCCTCCCATGCCAGGCTTTGCGGACTGTCCGATCTTGATCTCGATCGCGTCCACCTTCCTCAGATTCTCTTCGGTGAAGCTATATTCGTTCGGAACGTATTCGAAGATGAACTTGTATGCGTTGTCGATAGAATCAGGGAGTATTCCGCCTTCGCCGGAGCACATCGCGGTCTTGGCTAAGGCACTCCCCTTAGCAAGTGCGGTGATCACGCGCTTCGACAACGCGCCGAATGACATGTGAGTCACGTAGATGGGCGTCTCGATCACAAGAGGCTGCTTCGCACGTGGACCGATGATCGTCTCGGTCCGGACCGGATCGTCATCGTTTAATGGTATCTTCGCAAGCTGGGCGCCCTTTATCAGGATATCGTCCCAGGAGATGACCGGCTTTCTCGATCGCATCGGCTCGTGCAGCGCTTCCCCTTTGGCCGCAATTTCGTGGATGTCGGCCATGTGCGTCTCGAGCGGATCGGAGAATCTCCGCCATGCCGAGAGATACTCATCGGGATTAACCTCGGCAGCCGGCGGTGGTTCTTCCTTTGGAGCTTCGTCGGTGTGCGCTTCGGCGGATGCCTGCTGCCTGAAATATGACTTTGGGGATTCGCAGATTGGGCATACCCAATCGTCGGGCAGGTCCTCCCATTTTTTTCCTTCTTTTTCTTCATCGAATACGTAGCCGCATACGGTGCATTCATATATCGCCATGTTGAAACTCCCCTCCCCGTTTATTCAAATGCTCTGCCGATAGAGTTGGCGGCACCATCGCAGAGCCAGCTCTCAATGAAACACATGTCAGATTCAGGACATTATCACAGAATCCGAGTCCGATCATTCTCAAGGAGCGAGAGGATCCAATCCAAATCGCAGGTGCACATTGTTCCCCCTCCCGCCACTCGCATGCCGATTGGCGGGAGGGGGAAATTTTTGTTTTGTAGCCCTTGAGTCCGTAGGCTTGGCCTGCGGCCTACACCTACGGCTACCATTGGTATGCCCCGTCGGGGCATCTTCTCGGCATCTCTGGAAACCAAATCCTCTCTAATCTCGACTCACTCCCAAATAAAATGGGCGGGGACGTGCCCCGCCCATCATTCTTCACCGGGTGAAATCTCACTTATATGCGAGATTAGAAAAATACGCCTTCTGGCTCATAATATTCTTTTGGATGCTTGCAGCATGGGCACTTATGAGGAGGTTCGGTTCCGTTATGGACGTAACCGCACACGCTACACTTCCAGTTGACGGGCTTCTCACGCTTATAGAGCGTCCCGTTCTCGAGCATCTCGAGCATTTGCTTGTATCTATCCCTGTGGTGCTTCTCAATCTTCGCTATCTGGCGGAAGAGGTTAGCCGCTTCCATGTTGCCCTCTTCCTCCGCTTCCTTCGCGAAGGTGGGATACATATCAGTGGTCTCGTAGTGCTCTCCGTCGATCGATTCCTTCAGATTTGCGACCGTGTCTCCGATCCCATTAAGAAGCTTGAACTCGTCCTTCGCGTGCTGCTTCTCGTTCTCTGCGGACTCCTCGAAAGCCTTTGCTATGTAGTGCAGTCCCTCTTTCCTCGCGACTTTGGCGAAGTAAGTATATTTATTCCGTGCCTGCGATTCACCGGCAAAAGCAGCCTTCAGATTTTCTTCGGTCTTTCCCATTGTCCTCTCCTTTATGATATTGAAGTTCTGGCCCTCATTTGCAGCCTCATATTAGTAACACTTATCATATAGGAATAGTTCCTATATGATTTAGGTTGCATTATCCATTGATCTTCTTGAGCAACCACGCCATGTTTTGGCCCAGGGCAACCATCGTCTTGACGCCCTCCTCATCCTGATGAACCTCTCCGATATTCCGCCCAATGCCGAAGTTCCAGTAGGTGGATCCCGGCACTATCATCTGACTTATCAAGAAGAAGTGATTGAGCGTATCAAAGGTGTGCAGTTGGCCTCCCCTTCTGACTGCGACGATCGCCGCACCGATCTTTCTCTTTAGTAGGCTGCCATTTCCTCTCGTCACGAAACCAGCCCTGTCGATCAGCGCCTTCATTTCGGAGGTCACGTCGGTGAAGTAGACTGGCGAGGCCAGTATGATCCCATCTGCCTCGATCATCTTTTCTATGTAGCGGTTCAGTTCGTCGCCACTGATGACGCAGCGTTTGTCCTGGTTCTCATAGCACTTATAGCAGGCAATACAGCCCCGAAGCGGTTTTCCAGCCAGCGAGACCATCTCGGTTTCGATGCCTTCCTTCTTAAGCTCCTCGAACACGTAATTTATGAGAAGCGTGGTGTTCCCGTCTTTCCTTGGACTCCCGTTGAATGCGACAACTCTCATGATTCGTCTCCCTCCGCGTATATGTTGTATAGTCTGCTCAGACACTTTCTCGATCCTAAAGGTCGGAATTGTGTAAGGCAACCGAATTCAGAACCGATTTGATTTAGTGTATAACCAAATGTAGGATTCTCCTTGGGGTATTGCACCGAGAAGGGATTTCAGTCTTTTTTTGATATTCGTGGAATGACACAGCAGGGATTGGATATGAGGTTTTTGAGGGGCGCGAACTTACGGACTGGACCTGTCCTCGGAATCCAATTCAATCTGTGCTTTCAAAACCGATTAATGGAGGGAAAGCCTGGATGAGATCTAGATTGCTATTCTCGTGCTTGCTAGGCATGGGAATTATGCTGGCATTTGGCTCCGCGCTTTTCGCGGACGAGGTTCAATTATTCAATGGGGACCACTTCTCCGGCACCGTTGTGAGTATGGAGGAGGGCATACTGGTTCTTAGGACGCCCTACGCGGGTGATGTGAAGGTCAACTGGCCCGAGGTCAGCTGTCTAACGACGGACGGGCCCCACAGGTTCGTTCTTGGTGACGATCAGGTGATATTCGCGAGGGCCGTTTGCTCGACCGATGGGACGATCAAGTTGGTTGGCGACACAATCGGGGAGACGATCGCGATATCCGTCACGAATTTCAAGGCCATCAATCCATCGCCGCCGCCGCCTGCGGTAACCTATACCGGAAGCCTCGCGGCTGGCTACACCCAGACGGATGGCAATACGGAGACCAAAGCGGCGAATGCATCGGCGAGATTCGTCGCGAGGTCGAAACGGCAGAGGTTCACGCTCAAGGGTAAATTCAACTACGGCGAAACCGACAGGATAATGACGACGCGCAATGCAGCAGGTAGCCTCAAGTATGATTTCTTCGTCTATAAGGGGCTTTTCACCTACGCACATGCGCTCTTCGAGGGAGATGAATTCGCAGACCTTAACTTGAGGAGCACCCTCGGCGGCGGCCTCGGTTACCAGATACTGGACACGGACCGCTTCTCGTTCTCGCTCGAGGCGGGCTGCTCATACGTCAATGAGGATCACGAGGTTTCCGCGGATGACGACTACGTTGCGGGCCGTTGGGGAGCGGATTTCAGTGCGAAGATCATCCCCGACCGGGTACGGTTCTATCACTTCCACGAGGGCTACTATAATGTTGATGCGCAGTCGGTCTATATCACGAGTCAAACAGGATTTAGGCTCACGATAGTCAAGAACTTCTTTGCGCACGCCGGCGCGGAATACTCGTATACCAGCGATCCTGTGGAAGGGAATGAGCGCTACGACGTTACATACATAGTCGGCATCGGCTATGAGTTCGAGCTATAGAGCCAAGAGATAGATGATTTCGAGCAATAGACAAACCATGGATGAGGGATTGAGATGACTGATTTTAGCAAGATCCTGGAATCGGTGCAGGAGTATCTGACCGAATACGGAATGAAGGTCGTCGGCGCGATCGCGATACTCGTCTTGGGCTGGTGGGCAGCCAAGATCGCAAGAAAGATCGTGAAGCGAATCATGGTCAGGGCGAAGGTGGACGAGACGCTGGTTGGATTTGTGACGAATCTCGTCTATGTGGCGCTGCTTGCTTTTGTCGTGGTTGCGGCGATTGGAAAGCTGGGCGTGCAGACGACCTCCTTCGTCGCGATTCTCGGTGCCGCCGGCCTCGCAATAGGCCTGGCTCTTCAGGGCTCGCTCTCGAACTTCGCCGCAGGTGTCCTGATGGTAATTTTCAAGCCTTTCAAGGTGGGCGATTTCGTGCAGGCGGCTGGGAGCACCGGCGTTGTCGAGACCATACAGATATTCACGACGACCATGAAAACGGTCGATAACAAGATTGTCATTATTCCGAATGCGAAGATAACAGGGGACAGCATAGTCAACTTCACGGCGAAGGATATACGCCGTGTGGACCTCGTTATCGGCGTTAGCTATTCGGACAACCTCGACAAGGTGAAGGCCGCGATCGATGCGGTCCTTGCGGCAGACGAACGCATCCTGAAAGATCCTGCGCCAATGGTCGCGGTGTCCGAGCTGGCTGATAGCAGCGTGAACTTCGTCGTCAGACCGTGGACCAAGACTGCCGATTACTGGGACGTCTATTTTGGCACCATAAAGGCCATTAAGGAGAAGTTCGACGCAGACGGCATAAGCATCCCATTCCCGCAGACAGACGTTCATATAATTGGGCAAGGAGGCGTTACCGCCGGGCAAGCTGGATAAGGCCCTGGCCCTGGCCGAGGCCAGGAAAAGGGGGAAAGGACAAAGGACAAGGGCAAGATGGGGGCGTATCGCATACGCCCTTCCGATTGCGGAACTTCGGATTTCGGATTTCGGATTATCGAAAGCCAATATATGAGCAGCTGATTGCCCGTGTATGCTGGCTTGCTCGTTGGCGGTTGGCGATGGTGTAGGACAGGCTTTCAGCCTGTCCAATGGCGGTCTGCGAATTGCGGGATCTCCGATCTCTATTGATCTGTCATGTTCCTCTAATGCCCCTTAGGGGCATCATGTGAATAGCCCCATGCAAGCCGCAAGGCATAGCGTGGAGTAATCGATTGATCCATATTGAGGGCGACGGGTGGGCATATAATTGACCGATGTCTACCATCATCCGCTGAGGACTGCAACGATGACCGAACGCCTTCCAGACGAATTCATCGCGAATCTCGGGGAGCTCGAACGGACATACCTCGCGCAGACAGAACCAGCTCGACAGTCGGGCTTTCTCGGAGGTGAGGCTCGCTGGCGCCCCGAGCGGGAACTAGTGCTGGAGGCGGTCGGTAAGGACGGCGATTTCCTGGATGTCGGCTGCGCGAATGGCTACTTGCTCGAATGCCTCAGGAATTGGGCCGCCGCAAAAGGCATTCGCCTTAATCAGTTCGGCATCGACATCGGCAAGGGGCTGATCGACCTCGCGAAAGCACGGCTCCCCGAATTCGCCGCGAACTTCTGGGCCGCCAACGCTTGGGAATGGAAGCCACCCCGCAGATTTCGCTACGTATATACGATGACCGACCTCGTCCCGGAGAACATGCTGAGGGAATACCTCCTTCGCCTTCACGACGAATTCGTCGAGACAGGCGGAAGGCTCATCGTCGGCGCCTACGGCAGCTACTCCAAGAACCAGCCCGCGCTCGACGTCGCGGCTCTGCTGAAGGACTTGGGCTTCACTGTCGCCGGCTCCGCGAAGACTGGCGAGCTGCCCATCTCGCATGTTGCATGGGTGGAAGTGAATGGTTGAGGCTCTGCGGAGGCTCTATTGAGAACCTTCAGCCCCTCGTCAGCCTCTCGGTCAGGCCGGCATATTCTGGATATGCTCTGACGAGGTCCTCTCTCCTTCCCAGCTCGAAGTCGGCGAAGTCAAAGCCCGGCGCGACGGTGGTTCCGAGGAGGGCGAATTCTCCGCCGTCGTCCAGGAAGGCGCCCTGCCAGACGTTCATTGGGACGACGACCTGACACTTGTGGCCCCTCTCCAAGTCGTTTCCGAGAATGACCTCTTCACCGTGGCCGTCCGGGTATAAGTGGACCATCGTCACGGGGTCGCCCATGTAGAAGTGGAATATCTCATCGCCCCGCAGGCGATGCATCGCGGAGAAAGTGTCTCTAGTCAGGAGGAAGTATATTGCCGTCGAGACACTTCTGCTCCGTCCCGCATATCTCGAAGGGAGCGCCCCTTGGGGGATCGCGTCCCCGCTCCTATACGTCTCCCGATAGTAGCCGCCCTCCGCCGGGTGTGGCTCCAGATTGAGTATCTCAATTAATCGCTTTGCGTCCAATCTTATTCCCGAATCGGCTTTCAGGCTTCGCTCTGCAGAGCCGTCTTGGTGACTGATTCAAGGTCGTCGTAGAAAGCCTTGAAATAGGGGCAGCTCTCATAGACGACATCGAATCTGGCCTTCTGGAACATCCTTATGCCGTCTATGACCTCGCTATAGTGAACTTGCCTGCGCATCTTACTGAGGAGCTTCTTTACACGGGCCTTGGGCGGATTCAGCATATCCTTCTCCTCTGCTCCTTCAAGCGGTTTAACGTCCTGGTGGATGCAGCTGCCATCAGCCAAGAGCCAGGCTTCAACCTCGTGAACCGAGAGATGTGGGCGATAGAAGTCGCGCATACTCTCGGATCCAAATTCGTCCTTCAGCTCGGGGGGCGCTCCGCCAATGCGAAGCCAATCCAACGCTTGCCCTACCTTCTCATCAAGCGAAGCATCCCATCTGTGTATCACGCGCTTCATTTCATAAAGGTCGATTAACGTGAAGATTGCCATGACCTTTGGGTCCTTCCGAGCTCGGACCACGTGGCCGAATATGTCGTCAAGTTTGCCCCAGAGATTCACCGGATGCAGTGAAACCGACTTCAGGCCCTGAGATTCCCAGTAGGGCCTGATGAAATGACGGATCGCGACCATCTCGGTATCGCCCTCACAGAGAACAAAAATCTTCGTCCGCTTTGGGCCCTTGCCGAATCCTCTGGCCCTTCGACGGCGAGGGACTCTCAAGGGCGCCCCCCAATGTGGCCGGAGGTCCACAACTCCCCAAGTCGGTACCCATCCAGCCATAGGGTGAGTTCTTCCTCACAGAGGCGTTCCATAACGGTTGCGCCATCATGTTTCTCGACAACAACAACCTCGTTGGGCTTTAGCTTGGACACAAGTTCGGGTGAGTGCGTAGCAACTACTAGC
>JAFGIT010000063.1 GCA_016929465.1 Candidatus Coatesiibacteriota bacterium
CGGATGTTATTCAATCCCGCCTCGACGAATTTTTGGCAGAACTCGATGAGCCACTTCCGGTTGGAGCTCAGGATGTCGTCATAGGAGAAGAGCACCTTCATGTTGTATTTATCGCGCATGTAAACGAGCTCTTCGATGACCTTATCAACAGACCGCAGACGTGGTCCTCCCCACATCATCTTGGATGCACAGAATCCGCAATTGCTATAGCAGCCTCTACCGGATGAAAACGGCAGGATCAGGTCCTTCTTGGTCGCAAGTCCCCTCATCTCGAAGTAATACTCGTGGAGCGGCATCAGGTCGAGTGCGGGATATGGCAGCGTATCCAGATCCTTTATATATGGCCTCGGTGGGGTCGTCACCATCCTGCCGTCCTTCATGTAGGCAATGCCCTTGACCTGCGAGACGTCGCCGCCTTTCCAGAGAGTGTCTATAAGCTCATGCGCCGTGATCTCACCCTCGCCCCGTACCAGGTAGTCAACGAAATCGTTCTCCCTGATGACTTCCTCATAGATCGCCGTAGCGTGGGGGCCGCCGATGATCGTGATGATGTTCGGATGAGCAGCCTTTATCTCCTTCAGATGCCTTAGCGCGCTCTGATGTGTCGCAGCGATGGAGGTGACCCCGACAAAATCGAAATTGTAATATGAGACGTATTCGACCACGCCGTCGTAGGTCACATCGAGCGCGGTCGCGTCGAGGATATCGACCTCGATGTCTCGTTCTCGCAGATACGCCGCGATATATGCCACGCCTATCATCGGCATGCACTGATACTTGGGCCGGACCGTCTTTGCGGTCATCAGCAGGACCTTTGGGCTCTTTGCCATTTATATTTCTCCGGAAAATCCAATTAGAAGGGTCAAATCACGCGGCCAATCTTGCCACGCCCCGACACGATGTCAACAACCGCATGAAATGCAGGGCACAAAGGTCAACAGGTCAACAGGTCAACGGGTCAGAGGGGGAGCCAGGCGTCCATACTGTCCATCAGGTCCATTGCGTCCATGCTGTCCATATCCCTGCCCGCTTGACTTGGCCCCATGCTAACCTATAATTCATAATTGCGCCGCGCGCGATTAACCTAATATATTCGGCAATTGACCGCTAGAAGAGACTGGAGAATCGGAATGGATAGAACTGAAAAGTTCATGAAGAAAATGACGGAGATCGAGGGTATCTCCGGATTTGAGCATCAGGTTGCGAACCTCGTCAAGGAAGAGCTCGGAAATACCTGTGAGTATGAGTATGACAACCTTGGTAGTTTGGTCTGCAAGCACGTCGGGACCGCCGAGAACACGGGCATAATGATGGCCGGTCACATGGACGAGATCGGCTTCATCGTTCAGCAGGTGACCGAGGACGGTTTCATCAAATTCCTGCCGGTCGGCGGGTGGTGGCCTGGCAATGTTCTGGCGCAGAAGGTCGCGATACAGACTCGCAAGGGAAGAGTGCTCGGAGTGATAGGCTCTCCAGCCATCCATGATATGGACAAGGAGAAGCAGGGCAATCTGATGAAGCTCAAGGATCTCTTCATCGATGTCGGCCAATCTGTCGGCTACGATGTGATCAAGAAGCTCGACATACGCCCCGGGGATCCAATCACCCCGATCACTGAATTCGAGATAATGAGCAATAAGAAAATGTACCTGGCCAAGGCCTGGGACAACCGAGTCGGCGTCCTGGTGATGGCAGAGGCGATGAGGCGGCTCGTGAAGATGAAGCATCCGAATATCGCCTACGGTGTAGGCACGACTCAGGAAGAAGTCGGCCTGAGGGGCGCAAAGACCGCGGCGGCGCTGTGCAAGCCGGATGTGGCGTTCGCACTCGATGTCTGCACTGCGAAGGACACCGGCTCCGGCAACAAGGGCCGTCCCGAGAAGCTCGGAAATGGCGTTGGGATCATGGTCTTCGATCGCTCCCTCATACCGAATATGAAGCTTCGCGATTTCATGATCGATCTTGCTGAGAAGCACAAGATCAAGCACTTCCTCGGCGTTCTCGACAATGGTGGAACGGACGCCGGACGGATCAATCTCAGCGGCACGGGCATCTTGAGCATGTACATCGGGATCGCCTCGAGATACATCCACTCCCACATTTCGGTCATACATCGCGACGATTTCGATGCAGCCGTCGAGTTGATGGTTCAGGCGTGCATGGCTCTTGACAAGAAAACCGTGGAGAGCCTGAAGAGCTTCTAGAGGAGGTTATCGATGAGAATCCGAAAAGCGGTGTTCCCGGCCGCCGGGCTGGGCACCCGGTTTTTGCCGGCCACGAAGGCGCAGCCAAAGGTAATGCTGCCCCTGGTTGACAAGCCGATTATTCAATATGTCGTTGAGGAGGCTCGCGACTCGGGCATCGAGCAGATAATTTTTGTGACTGGTCGCGGGCAGCGTGCAATCGAGGACCACTTCGACATCTCGTTCGAGCTGGAGCGTGTGCTGGAGGGTAAGATCCGGGATACCACAGATAAGGCGAAGAGGGAATCTCTCGAAGCCATGCTCGAGGAGGCCCGGGGCATCTCCAACATGGTTGATACCGCCTATGTTCGTCAGAAAGAGGCCAAAGGACTCGGTCACGCGATCCTGGCCGCCCGCGAGCTCGTCGGGAATGAGCCATTCGCCGTTCTCCTCGGTGATGACGTGATCTATGGCCCGACCCCGTGTCTCAAACAGATGATCAACTCATATTCGCGCTACAAATGCCCGCTGATCGCGCTGGAGCGCATCCCTGGCGATGAGATTAGCCGGTTCGGTGTCATCGACGGAACTCTCGTTGATGAGCGGCTGTACAAGCTCTCCGGGATGGTCGAGAAGCCGAAACCGGAAGAGGCCCCGTCCGACCTCGCAATTATCGGGCGATACATACTGACGCCGGAGATATTCGAGATACTCGGCAGCCTCCCGCCCGGGAAGGGAGACGAGATACAGCTCACCGACGGGCTGGTCGAGCTGCTCCGCCGGCAGGTGATCTATGGGTATGAGTTCGAGGGCAGAAGATACGATGCCGGGGACAAGCTCGGCTTCCTCATTGCCACTGTCGAATACGGCCTCAGGAATACCGAGTTGAGAGACGACTTCCGGGAGTATCTCAGCAATCTCGACATCAATACGATAAACGGCACAGACCCTTTTCCCAAGAAGAAGACGGATTCAAAGCAATGAACGTCGCGCAGATGTGCGCCGCGAGGGCAGAGTCTTTCCCGAATAAGACCGCGATCGTGCACAAGGATCTGTCTCTCGATTTCGAGACGCTTCACGGTCTCGTGGAGCGCTGTGCAGCCGGTCTTCACGGGCGAGGGCTTGGCAAGGGCTCGAGGATCTCGCTGCTGTTGGAGAAGACGCCTGAGCTCGTCATCTCATTCATCGCTGCTGCGAGACTGGGCTCGCTCGTAGTCCCTCTGAACTACCAGCTGAGACCAGCCGTCCTCGGGAAAATAATTAGCGACTACAACATCGATTGCCTGGTTGTCGGCGCGAAATTCCTGAAGCTGCTCTCCGATGTTCCGACTGGCCACAAAGCACTCGAGAAATTGGTTGTCTGTGAGGCCGGCGCGGACCAGGCGGAGAATCTAATTCGCTTCGAGGACCTGCTCGATCAGGGGGCTGATGGGCTCGAGCAGATTGAGGTTGACGATGATGAGCCTTTCTACCTGAACTTCACATCCGGGACGACGGGAATCCCACGGGCCGCTGTGACGACACATGCCAACCTCTTCTACAACACCATAGCCTCGGTCGAGACGTTGGGTCTCAGGCACAATGACGTTCATCTGTGCATGTTTCCGGCATATTTGCACCCACACGAGATATTTCTTAGAGGGGTGTACCTGGGCGGAGCATCGGTTCTCGAGAACAGCCTCTTCCCGAAGTCCGTAGCGAAGGCGGTAAGTGAGCACGGGGTGACCTGCATGATGGGCGCCGCGACCCTTTACGAGCGCTTGCTTCCCTTTGCAGGTAATCCAGAATTCGATTACGGCTCGCTGAGGATCGCAGAAAGCGGCGGCATGATAACTCGCGAGACGCTGAATCGCGCGTTCGAGGCTGCTTTCGGCGTGCCGATTACGCCGGTCTGGGGAAGCACCGAGACGGCCGGC
>JAFGIT010000064.1 GCA_016929465.1 Candidatus Coatesiibacteriota bacterium
AGCGCGAAGTACAAGCGCGTTTTACTTAAGCTTTCGGGCGAAGCCCTGCTCGGGGGCCTCGATGCTGGGATAGACCCGCAGCGGCTCGAATGGATAGCCGAGGAGGTCGCCGACGCACACGGTCTCGGCGTTAAGCTTGCAGTTGTGGTTGGCGGCGGTAATATCTACCGGGGTAAGAACGCCAAGGACTTTGGCATAGATCGAAGCTGCGGAGATTATATGGGCATGATGGCGACCGTGATAAACGGTCTTGCGCTGCAAGGTGTTCTTGAGCGGAGGGGCCTTTCGACCCGCGTCATGACCGCGATTCACATGCAAAAGGTCGCGGAACCATTCATACATAGGCGAGCTCTAAGGCACCTGGAAAAGGACCGAATACTGATCCTGTGCTGCGGGACCGGCAGTCCATATTTCACGACGGACACGGCCGGAGCACTACGGGCGCTCGAATTACAGGCCGACGTCTTCTTGAAGGCAACTGATGTCGATGGCGTCTATACCGCCGATCCAGCTGTTGACCATACCGCGAAGAGGTACGAGAGACTAGGATACAAGGACTATCTTGTATCGGGGCTTGCTGTAATGGACCTGACGGCAGTCTCACTTTGCCGTTCGAACAACTTGCCAATTATTGTCTTCAATCTGCTTGAAAAGGGTAATATCCGTAAAGTACTGACAGGCGCAGAAGTGGGAACTCTTCTTGGGGAGACTCATCATGCTTGATGACATTTTCAACGATGCCAAAAAAAAGATGGTCAAGAACGTGGATGCACTGAAGAGGCATCTATCGACTATGAGGACCGGGCGGGCAAGTCCATCGCTCGTGTCTGACATCAGAGTGGATTGCTATGGTGAGAAAATGCCGCTGTCTCAGCTCGCGACGATCTCAATCCCTGAGAGTGGCTTGATCGTAATTCAGCCATGGGACCCGACAGTATTGAAGGACATTGAGAACTCGATATTGCGATCCGGCAATGAGCTGACCCCGGCGAGTGATGGAAACGTGATCAGGATAGCAATTCCGCCGCTCTCCGAAGAGCGCAGAAAGAAATTGGGCGTTATGGCAGCCAAGAATTGCGAGGAAGGACGAGCAGCGCTGCGAAACGTCCGAAAGGAGATCAGGAATCAAATCCGGGATCTTGAGAAGCAGAAGGATGTATCTGAGGATGAAGCTAGTATAGCATACGACGATTTACAGAAGATGACAGACGAGTTCATCGCTCAGATTGATGAGATACAAGAAGCCAAACAAAAAGAACTAATGGAATTCTAACATTTTCATGACCTGTCGGAGATGGCATTGCCTTCCCGATGAACTGAGATAGGAAGGGGAATGATATGGCGCACAAGATAAGCGACGAGTGTATTTCCTGTGGGACATGCGTGGATACGTGCAACTTCGAGGCTATCTCGGAGGGAGAGGATAAGTATATAATCGACAAGGACAAATGCACCGACTGCGGGGCCTGCGTAGAGGTTTGCCCCGTTGACGCTATATCTCCAGAATAAGAAATAATTGAGAAAGCCGCATTTTATCCGCTACTCATGGGATTGCGGCCGGTTTTCATTATTACCCGTATCCTTGGATACTTGGACTAAGAAAAGCACTCCGGAACAAACAGCTGACATTCCGGTAACGAGGTAGTCGGGTGACATCAGAGGATGTGACCCTCATGGTTGACGACTCAAAGCTGCCACAGCACATCGCCATCATAATGGATGGAAATGGCAGATGGGCGAAGAGACGCGGTTTGCTACGCATCGCGGGGCACTCCAGGGGCATAGATTCTGTTCGAGCCGTAGTCACGGAGTGCGCCAGGCTCAAGATCGGCTATCTGACGCTATACGCTTTCTCCTATGAAAACTGGCAGCGCCCTGCCGACGAGATAGAGGCCCTGATGCATCTTCTGACCGAGTATCTGATCGAAGAGAAGCAGGAACTTCTGGATAATGGCATTGCGCTAGGCTCAATAGGCGATATCTCGAGGTTGCCCGAGCATTCGCAGAATGCTCTCGGGGATGTCGCGGAGATGACTCGGGACATGACAGGGATGAAACTCAATCTGGCGCTCAATTATAGCGGCAGGCAAGAGATATTGCGTGCTGTCCAGAAGATCACTCGAGTTTGCTCTGAAGGGGCATTGGACCCATCGGGCATAGATGAGAGTACGTTCGGAGCCTTTCTTGACACATACGGGCAGCCGGACCCCGATCTGCTCATAAGGACGAGCGGCGAGATGCGAGTGTCGAACTTCCTGCTTTGGCAGATTGCATATACAGAAATATACGTGACAGATGTCCTCTGGCCCGATTTTCGTGAGGAAGAGCTTCACCGGGCAATCGCGGATTATCAGAAGAGAACCAGGAAGTTCGGGAAGGTCCTATAGGTTTTGGCACAGCTAAAGGCTCGGATAATAACCGCTCTAATCGCTGCACCCCTTACCATCGCGCTGATAGCTCTCTATGGAAGATTAGGCTTGAGTCTGTTCATTCTCGCCGTGACGCTTGGCGGCATTGCCGAGATGAAACGCATGCTGAACAAGGCTGGAGTTGGTGTATATTGGGGCCTGATCGCGATTCTGTCCTGCGCATTCGCCTTCCTGGGAACAAACCACGGGACAATCTGCCTAGTTCTGCTGATCTCGGTTCTGGCAATCCTCTTGAGAGGACTTCTGTCAGAAGGCGAGACAGATATCACCTTTACTCGGGTGTCTTTCTCCCTGCTAACCGTCATTTGCCTGCCCTTTCTTGCGAGCTTCGCAGTGGCAATCATGACCATTACTCAGTCCGGCAGCGCCGGCTCGATCGGCATACGTCTGATCATTCTGCTCTTCGTTGTGACGTGGGCTTGCGACATCGCAGCGTTCTTTTGCGGCCGCCGTTGGGGGCGGCATAAAGCGCTCGAGAGAATCAGCCCAAATAAGACCCTTGAGGGCTTCGTTGCAGGGCTTATCTTCTCGGTCCTGACGAGCGTTCTGCTGAGCGCCATAATGCTCGACGAGTTCTCGATAGGGCAATCTGCGTTACTTGGTCTGCTGCTGGGGATGTTCGGTCAGCTCGGAGACTTCTGCTTCTCCCTGATAAAGCGCGCAGTCAAACTCAAGGATGCAGGCGGGATTCTCCCCGGGCACGGAGGGATTCTCGACCGAATGGACAGCTTCCTCTTCAACGCGCCCGTTATGTACGTATTCATCGTTTTCTCCATGACCAAACCGCTGTAGTACCCTATTGCGATATGAATTTCGAAGATGAACACACCACCCTTTGCCGAATCTGTTTCGGGCCAGCGGAACGACGATGAAGCGGGTCGCGATACTCGGTAGCACGGGGTCGATTGGCAGGCAGACTCTTCGTGTCGTTGAAGCGCTGCCTTCGCAGTTCTCGGTCGTAGGACTAGCCGCGGGTCGTAACACCGCACTTCTGGCCGACCAGGTTGAGCAATTCAAGCCCCGTTTAGTCTGGGTCATTGACAAAACAAGCGCCGACGAGCTCGAGGGCCGGCTA
>JAFGIT010000065.1 GCA_016929465.1 Candidatus Coatesiibacteriota bacterium
ACTCCGCACCGGGATTCGGTGGCGACGGGAAACTGTTCTATCTCGAAGAGCTCTCGCCGAATAACTGGCAGATGTTCGAGTTCATAACAAACGGTGGCCCTGGTTCGGGCTTCGGGAAATACATCACCTCATTTATCGAGGATGAAGCGGGCGAGCTCTATATCCTGACGAACATCAACACATCCCCGCTTAGCGAGAACGGCGCGATGTATAGGATTACCGTAGGTGGCGCTGCAGAGGAGCCTGTACCCGACATCAAGGCGAATGATTCGGACACCGCCATCGTGGTCTCATCGATGGACGCGGTTAGGGTCACCGTGAGCCTCGATGCAAAGGGGTATGTCGGCCTCAACGCGGACTGGTGGCTTGCGGTATTCACGCCGTTCGACGCACCGGCCGACTGGTATTCCTACGTCTATCCGACCGGCTGGGCGCTGGGCACGAACCGTCTAATCATGATTCCATTGTTCGACCTTTCGCCATTCGAGGTCTTCAATTCCCCGCTGCCGCCGGGCGGATACACCTTCTACTTCGCGATCGACGACAACACTGACGGGGTCCCCGACGCGACCTGGCTCGATTTTGTCCCGGTTACTGTGCAATAGGGAGTTGAAATGCCTTTGTCCCGCCCTTAAGGGGCGGCACGTGAATAGCCCCTGGTAAGCCGAAGGCGCAACCAGGGGATTCACGGCAACAACCTATCTGGGGTGGTGGGTGGGGACGAATTCTGTCCTCCTCAATAAAAAATGCTAATTGGACTTCGCGACCCTCAGGCCGAGATACCGGTGACAATAATATAGACCGGCGTGGCTGCGATACGCAGACCTGCAGAAATCCGCTATGTCATAGCAGCTCCCGCCGCGCAGCACTCGCTCGCTGCCGCTGTCCCTGCCAATCGGGTTGTCGTCTGGGTCCGGCCGTGTGCCGTAGTAGTCGGTGTAATACCAGTCATTGCACCACTCCCAGACGTTGCCATGCGTGTCATATAGCCTGAATGGGTTCGGTTGCCGCTGCCCCACCTTCTGCTTATCCGAATCCGAATTGGCGGTGTACCAGGCCGCAAGGTCGAGGTCGTCAGACGAATCGCCCGTGTAGAAGCGGCCTGTCGTCCCGGCCCGGCACGCATACTCCCACTCCGCCTCGGTCGGAAGCCGGTAGCCGTTCGCCTCGAAGTTGAAGACCACGTCCGCGGTGTTTATGTGCACACCGTTATACGTGACGTTCGAGAGTGTGTAGCAGCGCTGGAATCCCTTCGAATCGGAGAGCCTGTTGCAGAATTCGGCGCAATCGAGCCAGGAGACATACTCCACGGGAAATTCCTCCCCTCGAACGACATAGCAGTCGTTCCAGCCCATGACCGATTCCCATTGCCCCTCGGTTATCTCGGTCTCGGACATCAAGAAACTCGAGATGTTCACCGTCCGCTGCGGTCCCTCGTTGCTGAGCCTCCCCTCCTCGGTTTCGGGGGAGCCCATCAGGAAGGAGCCTCCGGGGATATTGATCATCGTGATCTCCGCAGAGCCTCCCGGCTGGTAATTATACTGATGCAAACTCGCCTCGCAGACCGCCTCGAAGGTCAATGGACGGGTGAGAAGCGCCGCGAAGTAGTAGCTCCCCTCAGCATCGATCGGCGGATTCTCGCTTGGGAGGTCAATCGACCAGTACTGGGTCCGGCCCATCGAGAACCAGGGCGGCACGTATATATTCGAGATCCATGGATCGATCGAAGCGCTCCAGACGTCGTATCGTATGGTCCAGATCTCACCATCCGGCAGGACGATACCCACATAGACATCGACCGACATGTCAGCATCATCATTCTCGGCCGATATACTCACGTTGACGACTCCCTTGCTGCCGCTCGAATCATCCTCGGCATACACCGTAATCGACGGATTCGCCGCAACCGGCATCGCCGCGAACACCAACAATGCTGCCAAAAGTGCTATTGTTCTGCTCATCTCTCTACTCCTATGGCTCTTAAATCATAGTGCGTCACACCGTTATCCAATCCGATAATATCTCTCCCACGATGAGCTTGCCACAGAGAATCGGAGCCGGCGTGGACTGCGGCGGCTTGACGCCGCTTTCACTTGTGGTGGCTTGACACCACAGTCTATCAATCCTGCTTTGACGTCATCTTTCACCTTCCTCAGCCCTGAAAGGGCGGCAGGTGGGTAGCCCCTGGTAAGCGATAGCGCAACCTGGGGATCATCGGCAGTCACATTATGGGGTGGTGGGTGGGCGCCGATTCAATCGATCTGCAAATTGCATCTTTTCTAATTCATGCGATGGCATGCAAGATACAAGATAACGCGCTTGCATGTACCATCGAAATCGTGTTCTAATTGGGCCGACATGTCATCCAAATCAAAATTAGGAGGCCTCAGAGGCTAATGAATCCAAATAGAATCCCCAAGTGGTTGTTTTTCTGGGTGTACGGGGCGGGCATGCTTTCGTTTTACGTCGCCAACTACCTGCCACTGTGCGTCCTACCTCCGGGGCATGATGCTTGTCCCTCACCTCCGCCTTCCGAATCGAATCTCGGCCTTTTATTCGTGTTCCAGATCTTGTCGAATGCCGCATTGCTCCTCTCCGCGGCCATCTTTCTCTTTTTTGTGTATCGCATTTGGAGAGCGATTCAGGACGGCCATGCCCGCACATCGCCGGGCAAAGCGGTTGGCTTCATGTTTATCCCGCTCTTCAATGCTTATTGGGCATTCCAGATCTTCTGGGGATTTGTGAAGGACCACAATCGCTTTGTGGAGCGTCACGAGTTGGAGTCCCCCAAATTGCGGGAATGGCCATATCTCGTATATCCCATCCTGACTGCGATAGGCATTCTGGTCATCGCACCAGTGGCGCTTTACCTGGCTCCGTCTGAGCCCGAATTGATCAGAGAAAACCGCCTCCCCTGGCTCCTTCTTCCGATTGTTCCCATCGTCAGGTTTGGATTTGAATTGATCGTCAT